>JASLAI010000085.1 GCA_030147225.1 Planococcus sp. (in: firmicutes)
CACTTTTTCCCCGTTCCACACCAATGGCCGCTTGATCAGCATGCCATCTGAAGCCAAAAGTTCCAATTGCTGTTCTTCTGTCATGCTAGACAGCTTTTCTTTAAGTCCAAGCGAACGGTAAACCAATCCGCTTGTATTGAAAAACTTCTTCAATTCCAAACCGCTTGCCTTATAGATCTCCGCCAATTGTTCTTTTGTCGGCGGATTTTCTGCAATATGTATTTCATCATATTCTATGCCATTTTGGTTTAGCCAACTTTTGGCTTTCCGGCAAGTTGTGCATTTCGGGTATGCATAATAAGTAATCACGTTAGTACCTCCCTTTTTTCTAAGCTTACCAAAAAGAAAGCTTTCGGTCGACGAATAAAAAAACAGGCAAACCCAATAAAGCTGAGCTTGCCTGTTTTCCGCTATTCATTAAACGACGTATTTTTCAACATCAATCAGCTTCACAGCCGCTTCGCGTTTTTTCGCGATGACGTTGTAAGGAGTTGAACGAGTCAACTTGCGCAAAGCTGACAGCATCATGCGCTGGTTGTCGCCTTCAATGGCAGCAATCAATGTTTCTTTTGCGTCTTTTTCAATTTGATCGAATGCTTCCTGGCAGTAAATCTGCGTGTATAGAATTTTCTGTTTGGCTTTTTCTTCCCCAGAAGCAGCAATTGCTTTTTCTGTACGCAAGACTACTGATTCCATCGCAAAGACGTTGCTGACAATGTCTGCGATGTTAACAAGTACTTCTTGCTCTGCTTCCAATTTCGTGCCGTAGGTCTGTGCTGCAAGACCAGCTGCAAGCAATGCGATTTTCTTCGCATTTCTCACCAGGTATTTTTCCTGAGCCAAAGCTTCAGTGCCGACTTCTTCCGGCATCATCATCAACAGTTCCTCCTGAAGCTGCTGTGCATGCTGCAACAAAGGCAATTCGCCTTTCATCGCTTTACGCAATAATGTTCCAGGTACCAAAAGGCGGTTGATTTCGTTGGTTCCTTCGAAAATACGGTTGATGCGCGAATCGCGGTAAATGCGTTCGATTTCGTATTCCTGCATAAAGCCGTAGCCGCCATGCAATTGAACGCCTTCATCCACAATATAATCCAATGTTTCCGTACCGAAGAACTTGTTAAGCGAGCATTCTACTGCAAACTCTGCAATCGAATCCGCAACCAATTTCCCGTCCGCGTGCTGCTCATCCGTAAATCCGCTCATGCGGTCTTCGAACAACCCAACTGTGCGGTAAACGGAGCTTTCAACTGCATACAATTTAGAAGCCATTGTCGCCAATTTCTCGCGTGTCAAGTTGAATGAAGAAATTGGTGTCTTAAATTGCTGGCGCTGGTTTGTATAAGGAATCGTCAATTCCATTGCACGCTTGGAAGCTCCGATTGTGCCCACTCCCAATTTGTAGCGACCAATGTTCAGGATGTTGAACGCGATAATATGCCCGCGGCCAGCTTCGCCCAAAAGGTTTTCGACAGGAACTTCAGCATCTTGCAGAATCAATGTACGGGTAGAAGATGATTTGATGCCCATTTTCTTTTCTTCCGGTCCTACAGAAACGCCCGAGAATTCGCGTTCTACAATAAAGGCAGAGAATTTATCGCCGTCGATTTTTGCATAGACTATGAATACGTCCGCAAATCCTGCATTGGTGATCCATTGCTTTTCACCATTCAATACGTAATGTGTACCTGCTTCATTCAGTTTGGCAACGGTCTTCGCACCCAATGCATCTGATCCTGAGCTTGGCTCAGTCAATGCGTAAGCTGCGATCATTTCGCCAGAAGCCAATCTTGGCAGGTAGCTTTGCTTTTGTTCTTCATTGCCGAACAGGACGATCGGCAATGAACCGATGCCAACGTGTGCGCCGTGGGTGATCGAGAAACCGCCTGCTTTCGACATTTTTTCAGCAATCAGCGCAGAAGCGATTTTATCCAATCCAAGGCCGCCGTATTGTTCCGGTACATCAGCGCCAAGAAGTCCAAGGTCACCAGCCGTTTTCAACAGACGGACGGAATGTTCGAATTCATGGTTCTCCAACTTTTCAACGACCGGCATTACTTCTGTATTGACGTAATCCTCAGTCGTCTTTGCGATCATTTTTTGTTCTTCTGTGAAGTCTTCCGGTGTGAACACACGTGACAGATCCGCATCTTCGATTAAGAAACTACCGCCTTTAATCAATGTTTTTGACTGTTCCATTTTGTATTCCTCCTATTTTGTAATTGCTTATTATGTTTCATTTTGAAGAAATCGCTCCAGGCGGACGCTTTCCGCTCTTTCTTCTATGACACTAGACTTTCTTATAAATATAGAAATATTTTTTCTTAATTAACTATTGGGATATGGAGCAAATCAGCGGAGACTCCCACGGGATGGCGACGTGCCGAAATCCACTCGGGCGTTTAGCCCGAGTTAGTTCGGCGCAAGCCCGTAGGAAAGCGGAGCTGATTTGCGGAATATCTATACAAAACATTTGGCAAATTCATTTCTACAGCATTTCAAAGACGCCCGCTGCACCCATTCCTCCACCGATGCACATTGTGACGACGCCGAACTGCTTGCCTTGACGCTTCAATTCGCTCATCATGCGGATCGTCAGAATCGAGCCAGTCGCACCAAGCGGATGGCCAAGTGCAATGGCTCCGCCGTTGAAGTTGACTTTGTCGATATCCAGGCCAAGCTCACGGATAACGCCGAGCGACTGGGAGGCGAACGCTTCGTTCAATTCCCATACGTCGATATCCTCGATCGTCAGTCCAGCTAATTTCAAGGCTTTTGGAATGGCAACGACCGGGCCAATGCCCATCACTTCCGGCGGCACGCCTCCTGTAGCAAATGAACGGAATTTAGCGATTGGTTTTAATCCTAGAGATTCTGCTTTTTCACGGTCCATCACCAGCAATGCACCGGCTCCATCGGAAGTTTGTGATGAGTTTCCTGCGGTGACTGTTCCGCGTGCTGAGAAGGCTGAACGCAATTTATTCAAAGTCTGGATGCTGGTTCCGTGGCGGACACCTTCATCCATTTCAAACAGTGACGATTTCTCCTGGTATTTATTATTTTCATCTACATAGCGTTTTGTTACTTCGACAGGAACAATTTCCTCATCGAAATTTCCAGCTGCAATGGCTGCTGCTGCTTTTTCATGTGAGCGGACAGAAAACGCGTCCTGATCTTCCCGGCTGATGCCGTATTGTGTGGCTACTTGTTCTGCCGTGTGCCCCATGCTCATATAGTACTGCGGTGCTGTTTCAGCCAATTTTGCGTTTGGACGGATCACATTGCCCATCATCGGCACCATGCTCATCGATTCCACGCCGCCTGCGATGATCGCTTCGGCTGATCCAACCATGATGCGTTCTGCTGCATAGGCTATAGACTGAAGGCCTGAAGAGCAGAAGCGGTTGACGGTAACGGCTGATACCGTATCCGGCAAGCCTGCAAGTGCTCCGATATTACGCGCAATGTTCATACCTTGCTCTGCTTCCGGCATGGCACATCCCATAATCAAATCATCTATCGGTCCGTCGTACCCGCCAGCCCGCTGTAGCGTTTCTCTAACAACCAATGCGCCGAAATCATCCGGACGCACCGTCGCTAAAGAACCTTTTGCCGCTTTTCCGACCGGTGTTCGAGCACTGGCCACAATTACTGCTTCACGCATCTGTAGTTCCTCCTTTTATGATCAACGTTTAATTACGCAATGGTTTTCCTTTAACCAGCATATGCTGCATGCGCTGCTGGGTTTTCGGTTCTGCCACAAGACTTAAGAACGCCTGCCGCTCAAGGTCCAGCAAGTATTGCTCATCCACTTTCGTGCCATATGGAACTTTTCCGCCCGACAGAACAAATGCCAATTTTTTAGCGATCTTTAAATCATACTCGCTGATATACCCAGAAATGAACATGCCTTCCGCACCCAATAGCAAAGTTGCGTAGCCAGGCTCTCCGGTGACTGGCACTTTTTCACGTAAAGGTGCCTGGTAGCCGTTTTCATATAGAGAAAGAGCGGCTTGTTTTGCATCGTAGATCAAATGGTCGCTGTTGACGCTGACGCCGTCTACAAAATTCAGGAAGTTGTTCTCGCGTGCTTCTTCCGCTGAAGTGGATACTTTCGCCATCGCAATCGATTCGAAGACTTTGCTGGTGATGTTCTGGTAATCGACCGTCACACCATTCGGCAAACCTTTTAGTTGTTTCATGTAGTATTCTTTGTTTCCGCCGCCGCCAGGAATAAGCCCGACGCCTGCTTCCACTAATCCCATATACGTTTCCATAGAAGCCTGGATGTGAGCTGCCGGCAAGGCCACTTCTGCACCGCCGCCAAGAGACATGCCAAATGGCGCTGCGACAACTGGTTTGCTGCTGTATTTGATTTTCATCATGGCATTCTGGAAGGTCTTGATTGTGAAATCCAATTCAAAAATATTGTCATCCTGTGCTTCCATCAGAATCATCCCAAGGTTTGCGCCAACGCAGAAGTTTTTGCCCTGGTTTCCGATAACAAGCCCTTTGAAATTTTTCTCCACTTCGTCGATCGCGTAGTTGATCATCTGCATGATATCCAAGCCGATGGCATTCGAGCGTGAGTGGAATTCCAGTAGAGCTATGCCATCACCCAAATCAATCAGGCTCGCACCTGAGTTTGATTTAATAACTCCGTGCTTTTTCTTATACCGTTTCAGATCGATCACTTTTTCATTTACCGGCACAGGCTGGTAATTTGTGCCGTCGAAGAAATGAAGATCTCCATTTTCTTCTTTATAGAAGGTTTCGTTTCCGCTGTCCAGCAAAGCCTGCGCAAAAGAAGGAACCGAATACCCTTCCTGTTTCATTTTCTCCACTGATTTGTGGACACCAATGGCATCCCAGGTTTCAAATGGTCCCTGTTCCCAGCCAAAGCCCCATTTCATGGCGTTGTCGATGGCAACGATATCGTCCGCAATTTCCCCTGTTAATTCAGCCGAATAGAGCAATGTCGGGGCAAGTATGCTCCACAGCAATTCACCGGTGCGGTCTTCTGCGTAAACAAGCGTCTTCATTTTAGCTGTGAGGCCTTTTTGCTGTTTCGCCATTTCATGTGAAGGCGTTTTCAATTTACCGGCTGGGCGATATTCCAAAGTTTCTGGATCTAGCTCCAAGATTTCTTTATCTTTTTTAAGGAAGAAGCCTTGTCCGGATTTTGCTCCAAGCCAGCCATTCTCCACCATTTTCGTCATGAACCCCGGTGCTTCAAACACTTTCTGTTCTTCACCTGAAGTTTGATCGTAAACATTTTTGGCAACGTGCATAAACGTATCAAGTCCAACCACGTCCAAGGTACGGAAAGTAGCGGATTTCGGCCGGCCAATCAATGGTCCAGTAACGGAATCGACTTCGCCTATTGAATAGCCACGTGCCATCATCTCTCGCAAGGTTATAAGCAAGCCGTAAGTGCCGATCCGATTGGCAATAAAGTTTGGTGTATCTTTTGCAATTACCACACCTTTGCCCAAACGGTCTTCGCCGAATGCTGTCATAAATTCGACTACTTCCGGAGCAGTTGTTTTCGCTGGAATCACTTCCAGTAATTTTAAATAGCGCGGCGGGTTGAAAAAGTGAGTTCCAAGGAAATGCTTGCGGAAATCTTCCGATCGACCTTCCACCATCGCATTGATGCTAATGCCTGATGTATTAGAAGAAATAATGGTGCCTTCGTTTCTGACGCCGTCAATCTTCTCATATAAGGATTTTTTAACATCCAAGTTTTCAACGATAACTTCAATGATCCAGTCGACATCTTTTA
>JASLAI010000126.1 GCA_030147225.1 Planococcus sp. (in: firmicutes)
CCAGGATATTGTCGATGAGACTTTCGTGAAAATTGTCGAACCGGCTGTCCAGGCGATGGCATCGGAAGGAACACCTTTTAATGGCATTCTCTATACCGGTGTCATCTTAACTGAAAAAGGTCCGAAAGTAATTGAATTCAACGCACGTTTTGGAGATCCGGAGACACAAGTGGTCCTGCCGCGCATGAAATCCGATTTCGGACTTTTTATGGATGCTATTCTTAAAGGGGAGCCCGCAGAATTGGACTGGAACGATCAGGCTGTGCTTGGTGTGGTCATTGCAGCGGACGGTTATCCAGAGAAGGTCCAAAAAGGCGCTCTTTTGCCTGATTTGACTAAACTTACAGGAGTTGAAGTGACCCATGCCGGCACTAAGCTGTCGAACGGCAGCTATGCTGGGAATGGGGGACGGGTTTTGCTGGTTTCAGCAACTGGAGCCTCTATCCAAACAGCTCAGCAAAACGTTTATGAACAACTGAGCAGTGTGAACTGGAGTGGCTTCTTCTACCGCACTGACATCGGATGGCGTGCAATCTAATTTTCAATATGATATAATCATTGATGACACAAATTCGACAAGAAAATGTGTCATTTTTGTTTTCACGCATCCCTGCAGGCGGTGAAGCAAAGTTGAGGATTTTCAAAAACCCACGGTTACCTCTATTTAAACTCCAGAACGAAAAACCCATTACGACCTCAGAAACAAATCAGCAGGGCATTTAGAAATTGAAAGGAGACAAATTATGAATTGGTATGAAAAATTAAATCAGTATTTTCCAGTTGAAGAAATGAAGTCAAAAGAGCATATGGATGCACTTCTTAAAGAAAAAGGCAGTGTCTATTACAAAGATGAAGGTCCTTATCATGTGTTGATGTATGCAGAATTTCCGAATTTTACATTCGTCGATTATTTGTTCGTATCCAAAGAATCACGCGGCATGGGTCTTGGCAAAAAGACGCTGCAAATGCTGAAGGATAAGAACAAACCGATTATTCTTGAAGTAGAGCCGGTTAATTACGAAGATACGGATACAGAAAAGCGTCTTCGTTTTTATGCGCGCGAAGGATTTGAACATGCATCATCTATCGGCTATTGCAGACGTTCATTGGCAACCGGTGAAGAAAATTCTATGGAGATCCTTTACTGGACGCCAAGCGGAGAAACAGAAGAACAGATTTTCGAAGGAATGCAGAAAATGTACGAGGACATTCATACCTATAAGGATGAGCAATTCTACGGCGAATCATACGATTCCGTTTCAGATGTACTGACTTTCCAAGAAGAAGAGAAGAAAGATGTCTTGAAACCTTTCAGTAACCCAATTAATAATTAAGCCGAAATCCACGCGGGATGCGTGGATTTTTTGTGTCTGGCGTTAATCAGAATCTTCTTGTTTTTAAAGGGAATAACTGTATTTCATTGTATAATTATGCTACGATATTAAGTATTGAAATAGCAGAAAGCAGGTGCCGGCAAATGGTTAATCCTTTATGGAAAAACACAGAGATTCGAAATCAGCTGAAGATTGTTACAAAAGAAATTGCGCCGGATCTCGTTTTAACAAATGCAACTTATCTCCATGGAATCTTTAAAAAATGGGTGACAGGGAATATATGGATATCAGATGATCGTATTGTTTACGCTGGAAAAGAAATGCCGAAAATTGATGCCTCTACTGAAGTGGCAGATATGAAGGATAAATTCATCGTTCCGGGATACATAGAACCCCATGTCCATCCGTATCAATTATATAATCCTCATAGCTTTGCCGATTATGCGGCTCAGGGTGGAACAACGATGTTCCTCTCCGATAACCTTACCTTGTATTTAGCGCTAGAAAACGAGAAAGCGTTTTCATTATTGGATCAATTGGCGGAATTGCCGTTCAATTTTTATTGGTGGACCCGTTTTGATTCACAAACGGAGTTGAATGATGAGGACAAGTTATTCACATCCACGTTTGTGGGTGAATGGCTGGATCGGCAAGATGTGCTATTAGGTGGAGAATTGACGGGGTGGCCAAAGCTGATGGCAGGCGATGACCAGATGCTGTATTGGATCCAAAAAGCCAAAATGGGCTTGAAGAAAATCGAAGGACATTTCCCGGGTGCTTCGGAAAAAACTTTGGCTCGGATGAGGTTGTTGGGGGCTGATGGCGACCACGAATCCATGACAGTGGACGAAGTGGAAATGCGCTTGCTTCATGGCTACGGCGTAACGCTTCGCCACTCTTCCATCCGTCCGGATCTTCCGAACTTGTTGAAAGGAATCGTAGAGCGGGAACTGAACGTTTTTGACAAGCTGATGATGACAACAGATGGCTCGACGCCGACTTTCCATTTAGACGGGGTTATGGACTTGTGCATCAAAATTGCGCTTGAAGCGGGCGTGCCGCCGATTGATGCCTATATGATGGCGTCTTATAATGTGGCACGTTACTATAATGTGACCAGCTTGCATGGGTTGATTGCAACAGGCCGCTATGCGAATCTCAATATACTGGATAAAATTGACAACCCTGTACCTTCAGGTGTCATCTCAAAAGGGGTTTGGCTGAAGAAGAACGGAAAAAAAGTTCAATCCTTGCCGAATATCGATTGGTCGATACTCCCGGATTTGGATATCGACTTTGAACTGACAGAAGATGACTTTCAGTTTTCTATGCCATTCGGTATTGAAATGATCAATGACGTCATTACAAAACCTTATACAGTTAATGTGGATACTCATGATTCCGACCTATCGAAATCACATGATGAAAGTTTTCTGATGCTCATCGATAAGAAAGGCAAATGGCGTGTCAATACGCTCATCAAAGGATTTGCGCCTGGGTTGGATGGGTTTGCTTCTTCGTATACCAACACAGGGGATATCATCTTAATCGGCAAAAAACGTAAAGACATGTGGCTGGCATTTAATGAAATGAAACGCCTGAAAGGCGGCATCATTCTTGCTGAAAAAGGTGAAATCGTGGAAACCTTGCCGCTGCCATATGGTGGTGTTATGTCAGACCTGCCGATGGAGGAGCTTATTGAGCAGGAGAAATCGTTGAAGAAAGCGCTGAAGAAGCGTGGCTACAAACACGGCGATGCAGTTTATACCCTGCTGTTTTTGCAGGCGACACACCTGCCATATGTCCGGGTTACCCAAAAAGGCATCTACGATGTTATGAATAAAAAAATTCTGTTCCCTGCTTTCATGAGGTGAGCACTATGAAGAACTGGGGATTTGCCATACTGGTATTAGCAGTGCTTGCGGCATTTGCCGCAGGCTTTTGGCTAATTATGAAGGAAGAACATGAAGAACCAGCAAAGGAAGATGCGTTGACCGTTGCACCATTTACCGGTGAACAGGCAGTTTCTCCGGCAAACCGCCGTACTGTTCTGGCAGTCATCAACAATCATCCGGATGCGCGTCCGCAAACCGGTTTGACTGAAGCGGATATAGTTTTTGAAATGATTGCTGAATATGAGATCACGCGCTTTTTGGCATTGTATCAAAGTGATTTTCCAGAAGCGATCGGCCCTATTCGCAGTGCTCGAGATTATTTTGTCGAATTGGCTGAAGCTTATGATGCTTTTTTTGTTGCACATGGCTATAGTCCGGATGCTCACGCCATGTTGGAATCAGGAGTGGTCGATCATGTCAACGGCATTCAGCATGATGGGACCTTGTTTCAACGGTCCACTGACCGCGTCGCTCCCCATAATTCTTATATCAGTACGGATAACATTGGAAAAGCTATGGAAACCACTCAGGCTTTTACAGAATACGGAGGAAAGTCACCTTATCATTTCTATGACTCGGCGGAAAATGCTAAACTTAATGAACAGGCTCTTTCGGTTACAGTAGAGTACGGGACAAATGAGCTGTTCTTCAGTGAATATACATATGATAGTCAGTCACATCTTTACAGCCGATCGTCCGGCGGCGTACCGACAACCGATAAAGAAAGCTTGGAAAGCGTGGAAGTCTCAAATGTTCTGGTTTTTGAAGCACCGCACCGGACTATCGATACAGAAGGGCGTCAGTCAATTGAATTGGCTAACGGTGGAGCTGCCTTATTATTTCAGGGTGGCGGCGTCCGTGAAATAGAGTGGAGTTCGCATAGCGGAATGCTTGTGCCAACAGCAGACGGAGAACCGGTAAATTTGATGCCAGGAAAAACCTGGATCCATATTGTCCCGACTGCTCCAGGCATGGCTCAATCTGTCAGCTATACACCTTGATGATCGTAGCAATGAAAGGATGATGAAGCTGCATGCAAGTTGATAAAATCAGAGGCCACCAGACAGATCAATTGATCGAAGCTGTTCTGGCTTTAAAAGATAAGGAAGAAGCCTATCGTTTCTTCGACGATCTATGCACAATTAGTGAAATCCAATCGCTGTCACAGCGGCTGGAAGTTGCTCATATGCTTCGCATGAAAAAAACGTACGAAAAAATAAAGAACGAAACCGGCGCCAGCACGGCGACCATTTCCCGTGTCCGCCGCTGCTTGAATTACGGTAACGACGGCTATGATGAAATGCTTGGACGTCTTTATCCAGATGAAAAACCGTTTGAACTTCCAAAAGACTGAACAGAGAACCAACTCTGTTCGGTTTTTTTGTTATAATAAATTGATGATAAATGATGCAAAGTTAGGTGAAATGAGATGGATTTCAAAACATGGCGGCATGTCTTTAAATTAGATCCGGCAAAAGAGATTACGGATGAACATTTGGAACGAATTTGCAGATCCGGGACTGATGCCATCTTGATTGGCGGCAGCGATAATGTCACACTCGACAATGTCCTCCATTTAAAGGAGCGTATACAGAGCTATACTCTGCCAATGGCCCTGGAAGTCTCGACCATCGATTCAGTAGCACCAGGCTTTGACTATTATTTTATTCCAACAGTCCTCAATAGTGACGATCCACGATGGATCAAGGGCCTTCATCATGAAGCCATTCGGGAATATGGCGAGATTCTGGACTGGGATGAATTGGTTGCAGAAGGCTATTGCATTCTAAATGCAGATTGCAAGGCCGCAAAATTGACCGGAGCCAAAACGGATTTGACGGCTGACGATGTCGTCGCCTATGCTCGCCTGGCTGAACATTTCTTCCGCCTTCCTATATTTTACCTGGAATACAGCGGCATGTTCGGTGATATGAAAATAGCAGAAAAAGTAAAAGAAGTCCTGGCGGAAACCCGCTTGTTTTACGGGGGCGGAATCGACTCAGCCGATAAGGCAAGAGCAGCGGCTGCAACGGCAAATACCATTGTCGTTGGCAATATTATTTATGAAAATATCGATAAAGCGATTGAAACCGTAGAGGCAGTTGCGGAAACGGCTGACTGATCGCTATAATAATAAGAACGAATGTTCGAGGTGGTGCACAATGGAATTGATAACGAAAAATTTACTCAACGGAATGAACCCGGAGCAGGCGGAAGCGGTCAAAACGACTGAAGGACCTTTATTGATCATGGCGGGTGCAGGATCTGGAAAAACACGGGTGCTCACGCATCGAATCGCTTATTTGGTGCTGGAAAAACAGGTTTACCCATCAAATATCTTGGCGATTACATTTACCAATAAAGCGGCGCGTGAAATGCGCAACCGGATCGATGGATTGTTGGGGCATGGAACAGGACAGCGTATGTGGGCTTCCACATTTCACTCGATGTGTGTCCGTATCTTGAGACGCGATATTGACCGGATGGGCATGTCAAAGAATTTTTCGATTTTGGATACGACAGACCAATTGACGGTCATCAAAAATGTTTTGAAACAGCAGAACCTGGATCCAAAACAGTATGAACCCCGAACCATGCTAAACGCCATTTCATCGGCAAAAAATGAATGCATTGATGCAGCTCAATTTGCAACGGATATAAATAAGTTTAATCCATATGAAAAAACGGTTTCGGATGTGTATACGGCATATGAGAAAAGGCTAAAGAAAAATCAATCACTCGATTTCGATGATTTGATTATGACAACCCTGAATTTATTCAATACGGTTCCTGAAGTATTGGAGTATTACCAAAACAAATTCCATTATATTCACGTCGATGAATACCAGGATACCAACAATGCACAATACCAGCTGGTCCAGAAATTGGCGAGCAAGTTCAAGAATATTTGTGTGGTAGGCGACTCGGATCAGTCGATTTATCGCTGGCGGGGAGCTGACATCACCAACATCCTGTCATTCGAGAAAGATTACCCGAATGCCAAAGTGATCATGCTCGAGCAGAATTATCGCTCGACCAAGCGCATTCTGCAAGCGGCGAATGACGTTATCCAGAAAAACACCAGCCGCTATCCGAAAGAGCTGCGGACTGACAACGATGAAGGTCCGGCGATTACGTTGCACAAAGCAGGAGACGAGCGTCAGGAAGCACAGTTCGTGGTGCAGACTATTCAAAAGCTGATGGATGAGGAAAATTACAAAACCTCAGATTTTGCAATTCTTTACCGCACTAATGCACAATCCCGGATCATGGAGGAAATGTTCGTTAAATCGAATATGTCCTATACCATTGTCGGGGGAACCAAGTTCTATGACCGCAAGGAAATCAAGGATCTATTGGCGTATCTGCGTTTGATCGCCAACAACGACGATGATCTGTCATTGGCTCGTGTCATCAACGAACCGAAGCGCGGCATCGGAGCGACTTCTTTTGAAAAGATGGCGCGTTTTGCAATCGAACAAGACCGTACCATCATGGATGCTTTGCAGGAAGCCGACTTTATGGGATTGACGCCCAAAACGGCGCAGACTGCCCTTGAATTCCGCACAATGATCGATAGCTTCACGCAAATGCAGGAATATTTGTCAGTGACGGAATTGGTGGAAGAAGTGCTGAAGAAATCCGGCTACCGTCAGATGCTGCAGAGTGACAAAACAATCGAAGGTGAGAGTCGCCTTGAAAACCTGGAAGAGTTCCTGTCGGTGACCAAAGCTTTTGAAAAGCAAAGCGATGACAAGTCGCTTGTGGCATTCCTTACAGACCTGGCGCTGATTTCGGATATTGATTCGTTGGACGACGAGGAAGACGCAGATGGACCAATTATTTTAATGACGATGCATGCAGCAAAAGGGCTGGAATTTCCTATCGTCTTCATCATTGGACTGGAAGAAAACGTCTTCCCGCATTCCCGTTCGAATAACGACGACGAGGAGTTGGAAGAAGAGCGGCGTTTGGCTTATGTAGGGATCACCCGCGCTGAGAAGCGGCTGTATTTGACGCATGCTTCTTCCCGCACACTGTTCGGAAAAAGCAATTACAATATGCCGTCTCGTTTCATCTCTGAGATTTCAGAGGATTTGATTGAACTGACAACGGCGCATCACCGTGCCGGGGCAGCAACAAGCTACAAGCAAGCACCGAAGCGCATGGCGGTGACCCGTCCTGGCTACAATCAATCAGGCGGAGACAAACTCGGTTGGAAAACCGGCGATCGAGCAGCACATAAAAAATGGGGAACTGGAACGGTCGTCAGCGTCAAAGGCGAAGGCGAAGAAACCGAGCTTGATATTGCATTCCCAAGCCCCGTCGGCATTAAGCGCCTACTGGCCAAATTTGCGCCGATTGAAAAAGTATAATCGGGAGGTAACCCTATGGATCGCATAAAAGCGGAAGAACGTGTAAATGAATTAAATGAACTGCTTCGGAGCTACGGCCATGCGTATTATATATTGGACAAGCCAGCAGTACCGGATGCCATCTACGATCAATTATTAAATGAATTGATCGACTTGGAAACATTATATCCCGATTTGATTTTTCCGGATTCGCCGACACAGCGCGTCGGCGGAACTCCGATTTCCAACTTTGATAAAGTAACGCACGAGCGTCCGATGCTCAGCCTATCAAACGTATTCGGTGAAAATGATTTGCGTGAATTCGATAAACGGGTGCGCAGCGGCGCAGGTGACAGCATTGAGTATGTCTGTGAGCTGAAAATTGATGGACTTGCAGTGTCGCTTCTGTACGAAGATGGCAAGTTCGTCAAAGGGGCAACACGCGGAGACGGCCGCATCGGTGAAGACATTACGGTCAACCTGCGGACCATCCGTGCGATTCCGCTAAAGTTGAAGCAGCCCGTAACGCTTGAGGTGCGCGGCGAAGTCTTCATGCCAAAGAAATCCTTCCATGCTTTGAATGAACAGCGGGGTGAACGCGGCGAAGAACTGTTTGCCAATCCACGTAATGCAGCGGCTGGTTCACTGCGCCAGTTGGATCCGAAAATCGCAGC
>JASLAI010000141.1 GCA_030147225.1 Planococcus sp. (in: firmicutes)
AATGGAACACGGACAAGAGCACATTACAGTCGTTGATGAAAACGGCAACGAACAATTATTTGAAGTATTGTTTACATTTGAATCAGCTGACTTCGGAAAATCGTACGTTTTGTATTTCCCGGTAGGCGCTGAAGAAGATGAAGAAGGCGAAATTGAAATTCATGCATCTTCCTTTACTGAAAATCCTGACTCAGATGATACTGTAGGCGGCGGCGAGCTTCGTCCAGTTGAAACTGATGCAGAATGGGACATGATCGAAGAAATGCTGAACACGTTCCTTGACGAAGAAGAAGAAAACGAAGAGCTTTAAAAATGGGAGGGACGGAATTGATTGCTGATTCCGTCTTTTTCTTTTGTGCGCTTTTCTTGTATACTGTTAGAAGTTGGACATTTATAGTTCAATTTCTGTAGAAGAGAAAAGCTAGGGGGGGAACCCGTGGAGAAACCGTCAAAAAAAGAGATTATGTTTGAGAGAATGTCAGAAAAGAAGAAGGAAGTGAGAGTCGTCCGACGCATCGTATTGATAGTCACGTTGATCTTATTGGTTATTATCGGAATAGTAGGCTTCCAAATTTATAATTATGTTTCTAGTGCATTGGAGCCGGTTGATCCGGATTCAGAAGAAATAATTACCGTTGAAGTGCCGATCGGATCAGGTCTGGACAGTATTGCGACATTGCTTGAAGAAAACGGCGTTATTGAAGATGCGCGTGTTTACAAATATTATGTGAAGTTCAAAAATGAATCAGAGTTTCAAGCAGGTACATATGGTTTGACGCCATCCATGACGCTGGACGAGATCACAGAAAGTCTGAAAACCGGCAAGGTCTACCATGAGCCGCTGTTTACGATCAACGTTCCGGAAGGCTTGACCGTAGAACAAATTGCTGAAAATGTTATTGCGGAAAAGACTTCGTATACTGCTGAAGAATTTTTGGAGAAAATCCAAGATCCCGCATACATTGAAGAACTGATGATCAAATATCCGGATTTGCTGACAGAAGAAATATTGGGCGAAGATGTACGCTACGCGCTTGAAGGATATCTGTTCCCGGCAACTTATCCAATCTACGAAGAAAATCCGCCGCTGACGCTTCTAATTGAGCAGATGCTGGATACAACACAGGCAAATGTCATGCAGTATCAAAGCGTTCTAGAAGAACTTGACAAGTCGCCGCATTGGCTGTTGACTTTCGCATCCCTGCTGGAAGAAGAAGCAACAGCGCAGGCAGACCGGCAAACCATTGCCAGCGTGTTTTATAACCGTTTAGAAGACGATATGCCGCTGCAGACGGACCCGACAGTTATCTATGCAATGGGTGAGCATAAAGATCGCTTGTTCAATACAGATTACGAATTTGAGCATCCGTACAGCACTTATCAGAACAAAGGGTTGCCACCAGGGCCAATTGCCAACGCGGGTGGATCTTCACTTGAAGCGGTACTTGACCCCGCTGACACCGATTATTTCTATTTCCTGGCTGATTCTGAAGGCAAGAACTATTTTGCCAAAACATATGAAGAGCATTTAGCCAACCGAGATGAACATATCGGAAACTAAAACCACCGAGAAGGAAGCGCCCTCGCTTTCCTTCTCTTTTTATGGTAAAATTTGAAGTAATTTTTGCGGAGTCGAAAAGGAGCATTCCAGTATGGCGAACAATCAATTATCAACGACGCTTGAAGCGATTCAGGCTTATGCTGCTGCGCATCATGTACCTATTATGGAAGAGCAGGGCATGGAAGAACTGCTGGGCTTATTAAAAAATCAGCAACCTGAAAAAATACTGGAAATTGGTGCAGCAATCGGTTTTTCAGCGATAAAAATGGCGGAAGCTTTACCGGCTTGTACAGTGGATACGATTGAGCGCGATGATTCCAGGTACCAAAAAGCGGTGGAATTTATTGCGCAGACGGGGCTGCAGGACCGCATCCGTATTTTCCATGCAGATGCGTTGGCGCTTGAGTTGTCTGCTCTTAAAGCACAATATGATGCTATTTTTATTGATGCGGCTAAAGGGCAGTATGAACGCTTTTTCGACAAGTATGAAGTGCTATTGCCAAAAGGCGGAATCATATACTGCGATAATATGGCTATGCATGGCCTTTCGGATATTCCAATAGCTGAAGTGCCAAGAAGAAAGCGGACAATGATCCGCAATCTGGCGGCCTTTAAGGAACAGATGCTCAATCATCCCCATTATGACACGGAGTTATTGTCATCGGGTGACGGCATCATGATCTGCAGAAAGAAATAATTATATTAAAAAGAGGTTGGCAAGGAGCTAAATAACATGTTGAAAAAAAGGCCGGTCGTTATTGGGATCGCAGGAGGTTCTGGCTCGGGTAAAACGAGTGTAACAAACTCCATCTATGAAGTATTTAAAGAAAACTCAGTGGTGGTAATCGAACAGGATTATTATTACAAAGATCAAAGCCATTTGGCTTTTGAAGAGCGGCTGGAAACAAACTATGATCATCCATTGGCATTTGATACAGATTTGCTGATTGAGCATATCAATGAGTTGCTTGAGCGCCGTCCAATCGAAAAACCGGTCTATAATTATGCAATTCATACTCGTGCTGAAGAAACAGTGTTAATAGAACCAAAAGATGTTATTATTCTGGAAGGCATCTTAGTGCTTGAAGATGTGCGCTTGCGTGAATTAATGGATATCAAACTTTTTGTCGACACAGATGGTGATCTGCGAATTATCCGCCGTTTGCTGCGCGATATCAATGAACGTGGGCGGACTATCGATTCCGTCATCGAGCAATATCTAACTGTTGTCCGTCCGATGCACAATCAATTTATCGAACCGACAAAGCGTTATGCAGATGTGATTATTCCAGAAGGCGGACAAAATGAAGTGGCAATTGATTTAATGGTTACAAAAATCAAAACTATTCTTGAATAGATTGACAATCTATAATATGATGAGACCAGACTGACGGTTGCATAGGTGCATCCAGGTCAGCAGTTGAAGGAGTGGAAACAATGGCTAACGAAAAACAATTTCCAATGACAGCTGCAGGAAAGCAGAAGTTGGAAGATGAACTGGACTTTCTGAAAACGATTAAACGTAAAGAAGTAGTTGAACGAATTAAAATCGCCCGTGATTTTGGTGATTTGTCTGAGAATGCTGAGTATGATTCCGCAAAAGAAGATCAGGCTTTTGTAGAAGGCCGTATCTCAACACTTGAATCGATGATCCGCAATGCGGTTATCATAAATGAAAATGAATCAAATAGAGATATCGTTCGTTTAGGAACGACTGTTACATTTATAGAAGTTCCAGATGGCGATAAAGAATCCTACACAATTGTTGGATCAGCTGAAGCGGATCCTTTAGAAGGCCGTATCTCAAATGATTCCCCGATTGCGAAAAGCATGATCGGCCGCACAATTGGTGAAAACGTCAAAGTTCTGACACCAGGCGGAGAAATGGAAATCAAGATTCTTTCAATCACGTGATAAAGCGGCCATTCTTTAAAAGGATGGCCGTTTCTCATTATTCAAACTTTAACTGAAACGAAATTATCGTTGAAACGTCAAATTTGTCATACTGGATTTATGGTAAACTATTGAGAAAGGGGGACATCTAATGACTAACGAAGAAAAACCATATCCCTCTCGTTTGAAGAAAAAGAAAGAAAAAAATCGGTCAAATTCAATATTGAATATTATGATCGGTCTGGTATTTGCATTGATTCTCGTTATTGGAGTATCTATGCTGTTTAGTGGAGGTAGCGATCAGGCGAATGAGTCTGAAGAAGTAGCAATCTCAACTGGAACCGAAGAACAAACGAGTGGCTCTGATGACGGTGAAAGCGTAAGTGCCGGCGACGAGGATGAAGACGCTGAAGCAAAAGCTAAAGCGGACGAAGAAGCAGCTAAAAAAGCTGAAGAAGAAGCGAAAGCTAAAGAAGAAGCAGAAAAGAAAGCTAAAGAAGAAGAAGAAGAAGAAAAAGAAGGATCTGTCACAAAAGGCGGAACCATTACACGTGAGGATTCAAGCGATCCGATAGTGGAAGAAACAGTCATCAACACAAGCTGGGAGCCGGTTGGCACCAAGCAAAAAGGTAATCATGTCTCTGTCTATCAGAAAGATTCTGTGGATTGGAATGAAAAAGTGAATGCGGTTTCCTATGCTACGGGTCTTGATCCAAACAATATGTACGTCATGATGATCAAAAATGGCGGCGGTCCGCAAAAATCAATCGCAACTGTACAGTCCAAAGACGAGTCCGAGAAATACCGTGTCCATATGGAATGGGTAGACGGCGAAGGCTGGAAGCCAGTGAAGATGGATGTTTTAAAAACACTGGAAGGCGCCTATTAATAATGGCGTCTTTTTCTTTGCTACTATGGAGTGTTGAAACAGGTAAGATAAATTGATGCTGGAATGGGGTATGTAAAATGAAAATCGGTGTAATTGGTGCAATGGAAGAAGAAGTTCAATTATTGAGAAGCAAGTTGGAGAGTCCGACAACAGAAGAAATTGCGAAATGCGAATTCACATTGGGTACATACGAAGGGCAGGAAATCGTCCTATTGAAAAGTGGAATCGGCAAAGTCAATGCTGCCATGTCCACGACTATCCTTCTTCAGCAGTACCGTCCGGATATTGTTATTAACATCGGCTCAGCAGGCGGATTTGATGAAGAACTTGAAGTCGGCGCGGTGGTCATTTCCGATGAAGTTCGCCATCATGACGTGGATGTCACGGTTTTTGGTTATGAAATGGGACAAGTGCCTCAATTGCCTGCCGCGTTCACATCTAATGAAGAGTTAATAGAATTGGCAATCAAAGCAGTTAAAGAAATGGGCCAGCACGAATATGCAGTCGGTTTGATTGCAACCGGTGATTCCTTCATGAACGATCCGGAGCGTGTCGCGAAAGTGCGTGAATACTTCCCGACGATGAAAGCGGCAGAAATGGAAGCTGCAGCAGTTGCGCAGGTCTGCTACCAATTCGATGTGGCATTTGTGGTTATCCGCGCTCTATCAGACATTGCCGGAAAAGAATCCTCAATATCATTCGATGAATTTTTGCCGACGGCGGCA
>JASLAI010000184.1 GCA_030147225.1 Planococcus sp. (in: firmicutes)
ATGCATTCGTGGATACTCAAACATTGAACCGCTTGCCTGCAAACGAAGTCTTGATTCTTTGCACAGGTTCACAAGGCGAACCGATGGCTGCTCTTTCGAGAATTGCCAACGGAACTCACCGCCAAATCCAGATTCAACCAAATGATACAGTTGTCTTCTCGTCTTCCCCGATTCCGGGCAATACGAGCAGCGTCAACCGGACGATCAACTTATTGTTCCGTGCCGGTGCAGATGTCATTCACGGATCACTTAACAACATCCATACATCCGGACACGGCTCTGAACCAGAAAACAAATTGATGCTTCGTTTGATCAAACCAAAATTCTTCATGCCAATACACGGTGAATTCCGTATGTTGAAAACTCATGCAGGATTAGCAGTTGAATGTGATGTTCCATTAGAGAACACATTTATTATGGAAAATGGTGAAGTTCTTGCTTTAGGGCAAGACGAGGCTTCTGTTGCAGGACGTATCCCTTCCGGTGATGTTTACATCGACGGCAGCGGCATCGGTGATATCGGCAACATCGTCCTACGTGACCGCCGCGTACTTTCCGAAGAAGGCTTGGTTATCGTAGTAGTAAGTGTTGATATGCAGAAGAACAAGATGGTTTCGGGACCAGATATCATTTCACGTGGTTTTGTTTATATGCGAGAGTCTGGGACAATGATTTACGAGGCACAGCAAATGCTGAATCGCCATCTTAACAAGAAAATTCACAGCAAAAACACAGAATGGGCAGAATTGAAAAATGATATTTCTGACGTTCTTGGACCGTATTTGTATGAAAAAACAAAACGCCGTCCTATGATTTTGCCAGTGATTATGGAAGTTTAAGTACATTGCCTTTATTGGCTGTTAAAAAGGTGCATCGGTTTCCAATCCGATGCACCTTTTTTTTTTTGCTTTTTCTGCCCTACTAAAAAAGCCCTGTACAGGAACCGATTTCTCCCACAGGGCTTCTCTGCTGTTGATAACTAGCCGACAGCATTTTTAATTCATCATTTTTTTCTCGAAGCGATTGATGTCCGCATCGGACCCGATGATGATCAAGATGTCTTCCTGTTCGATTTCCATGTCCGCTTGAGGAGACACAATAATATCTTCTCCTCTTTTTATCGCTACAATGTTAATGCCATAGCGTGCCCGGATGTCAAGACCGATTAACGTATAACCGGCGAGCTTGTGGTTCGCCTTGATTTCCATTATGGAATGTTCATCAGACAGCTCCAAATAATCCAATACATTATTGGAAAGGATGTTATGGGCAATTCGGATACCCATATCACGTTCCGGATGAACCACTTTATCTGCGCCGATTTTATTTAATACTTTGGCGTGATAGTCATTTTGCGCTTTGACGGTAATTTTTTTTACGCCAATTTCTTTCAGCATCAAGGTCGTTAAAATACTGGCTTGAATATTTTCGCCAATCGCTACAATAACATGTTCAAAATTTCGGATACCCAAAGATTTCAATACGGTCTCGTCTGTGGTGTCTGCAACAACCGCTTGTGTCGCAATGGCAGAAAATTCATCCACTCGTTCCGAGTCTTTATCAATCGCCATCACGTCTGCATCCTGCTCAATTAATTCACGTACAATGCTGCCGCCAAAGCGGCCAAGCCCAATGACTACAAATTCCTTTTTCATATCCATCCTCCAAATATTCAAGTGGCTTTATTCTAACATAGTTGCTCTAAACTAAAAAATACCGTTCGCTAACATTCTACAAAGCCCAGTCTGTTCTCTTGAAAATGGACGTATACTAACTTTGCGCCTTTGCCCTTTTTGGATAGCAGGATTTAAATAAATTAAAAACAGAAACTTCACGTCAAAATATATTATCCCAATTTAAATCCACCAAAAAACCCCGCTTATCGGCGGGGATCTAATGGACGCTTCGGTCTATTTTCACAATACTCGCAGCTGATGTCCGTGCAAGGGTCTTCACGCCATTCATTGCAGCTGGAGCAGTAACTCGCATCAAATTCATCATCGAAAGTCAAAGCTGATAAGCAGGTATGGCAGTATGTGTGGACATCCATCCAGTTGATAAATCGCTTATCGGCCACAAGGTACAAACCTTGCTGGTCTTGTTTATAATTCATAATTGAAGGTTTTTGAATGACCCGATTTTTCGGATCAAGAAAGAAATTCATTTTGCCGTTCACATTGATCACTCCTAGAGTTTTGGTCGAGCTGTAAAAATGGGAACTACTTGAATCAGCTGAACACTGGCTTCATCACTTCCCTCAAATGGCATGGGAGTTATTTTTCATTTTCATCATTTTTATAATCGCTCATATAAATGTTTATATTGATTTAGTAGAAGTTACGTTACTCATTATTAATTTCACACTTTCTCTATGATAGTAAAAACTGCTGCTAAATTGCAATAGATAACAATCCCTTATTGAAAATAATTTTCGCCTTGAAATATATAAGCCATCTCGTATAATGAATATATGCTATTAGTAAACTAAAAGTATATTTTAACTAAACTTTAAGCAACTACCCACTTATTAAGAATCGAGGAGAATTCTGATGGACATCGGAACAAAAATAAAACGCCTTCGATTAAAAAACGGAATGACTCAGGAAGAGCTTGGAAAACGGACAGACTTGAGCAAAGGTTTTATTTCTCAGCTTGAACGGAATATGAATTCGCCTTCCATTGAAACTTTCTTTTCTTTGTTGGAAGTGCTTGGAACTACTCCTAAAGATTTTTTTGCCGATGAGCACGATGTTAAAGTCGTTTATTCCACTATTGATCATACCGCGCACATTGATGACCAAGCAGGATATGAAGTGGAATGGCTGATCCCAACATCTAATGAGAAAGAAATGGAACCGGTCTTTTTAACTTTACAGGCAAATGGACATTTCAAAAAGTTCGAACCTTCATCTGCTGAAACTTTCATTTATATTATGGAAGGACGTGTCCTTCTCATTATTGGTAATCACCGATATATTGCTGCTGCTGGGGATTCTATTTACTTCGAGGCAACCGATCATCACCAATTAATCAATGATTATGATGGAATATCCGAAATGATTATCGTCAACACACAATCATATTTATAATTCAGGAGGGATCTTATGACCGATACAGCCATCATCCGCTTTGAAAATGTCACGCAGGCATTTGAAGGAGCAGGCAATGTCTTGGACAATGTCAGTTTTGAACTTGAAAAAGGAAAATTTTACACGCTTCTTGGCCCATCAGGCTGTGGGAAAACAACCATTTTGCGGCTGATTGCCGGTTTTTCTGAGCCAAGCAGCGGTAATATTTATATAGAAGGGAAAAAAGTGAATAAAGTTCCCGCTAATCAGCGTCAGGTCAATACGGTATTTCAGGACTACGCCCTATTCCCTCATCTAAACGTATTCGAAAACATTGCATTTGGACTTCGCATCAAAAAAGTCAAAGGCCCGGAAATCGACCGGCGTGTAAGAGAAGCTCTGGCTTTCGTCAATTTGCAGGGTTATGAAAACCGGGAGATTACAGAGATGTCTGGCGGACAACGTCAACGTGTCGCGATTGCCCGTGCGATTGTCAATGATCCCGAAGTTATTTTGCTTGATGAACCCCTTTCCGCTTTGGATTTAAAATTGCGGACAGAAATGCAGTATGAGCTGCGTGAACTGCAGCAGCGGCTTGGCAAAACTTTTGTTTTTGTGACACATGATCAGGAAGAAGCACTTGCTATGTCGGACGAAATTTTTGTTATGAATGCTGGCAAAATCCAACAAAGCGGAACTCCTATGGATATTTACGATGAGCCGATCAACCGTTTTGTCGCTGATTTTATCGGGGAATCAAATATCGTCAGCGGTGAAATGATAGCGGATTACAAAGTTCGTTTTGCCAATAAGGATTTTGAATGCGTGGATGCTGGATTAACGCCTCACGAGCAGGTGGAGATCGTCATACGGCCGGAAGATTTGGAGATTACCGCAAGCGGCATAGGAAAAATGCAGGTTACAGTTGATACCCAATTGTTCAGAGGTGTACATTTTGAGATTTCGACAATCGATGAAGTGGGAAATGAATGGCTCGTCCATTCCACAAAAAAAGTGGAAGTCGGTTCTGAAATTGGTTTGGTGTTTTCACCTGAAGCCATTCACGTCATGCGCCTGAATGAATCGGAAGAAGCATTTGATGCAAGGTTGGAGTCATACGGAGCCACTGTCAATGAAAGATAATCCGTCGCGCCCATTATATCTTGTCCCTTACTATATATGGATTGCTTTATTTGTCATTGCACCGATTGCGCTGATTTTCTATTTTTCATTTTTGGATTTGACCGGTACCTTTACGCTGGAAAACTATCAGAATTTCTTCTCATCCGTTTACTTACGCATGACCTTGAGTTCATTCTGGTACGCTTTCCTGATTACCTTGATTACAATTTTAATCGCCTATCCAACCGCTTATTGGCTGACGAAAACCAAACATAAGCAGCTTTGGCTGCTGCTGATCATCATTCCTTCGTGGATCAATCTATTACTGAAAGCCTATGCCTTTATTGGGATATTCGGATTGTATGGTCCCGCTAACAAACTATTGCAGACGTTTGGCACTGGTCCTTGGCAAATTCTGTTCACGGATTTCAGCTTTGTCTTTGTTTCTGTTTATATTTTTATTCCATTTATGGTATTGCCGATTTTCAATTCACTGGATAAAATCAATCCCGCTTTGATAGACGCTTCCCGCGACTTAGGTGCTTCGTCTTTCACCACTTTCAGACGGGTTATTTTTCCGATGGCTCTTAACGGTGTCAAATCAGGTGTACAGGCAGTGTTCATCCCTGCTCTGTCCCTTTTTGTCATCACACGGCTGATTGCTGGAAACAAAGTCATCACTCTTGGTACTGCAATCGAGCAGCAATTTCTCGTGACACAAAACTGGGGAATGGGTTCAACCATCGCTGTGTTCCTGATTTTGTTTATGATCATCATCATGATGCTGACTGGACAGAAAGAAAAAGGAGGCGCGTATAATGGCAAAACTAGGTAAACCGGCAAAACTCTATTTGGCACTTGTCTTTGCCATTCTCTATGCGCCGATTTTCTATTTGATTTTTTATTCATTCAATAGCGGGGGCACTATGTCGAGTTTTGAAGGGTTTACTTTGGAACATTACGGAGCTGTTTTTAACGACACCCGCCTTCTGATCATTTTGATGAATACCGTAATCATTGCTTTGCTGTCTTCTCTTTTTTCGACGGCTATTGGTGTTCTTGGTGCAATTGGCATTGTCTTTTTGCGGAATCGCAAAACACGCAACGCAGTCCTGTCATTGAATACGATCCTCATTGTCAGCCCGGATGTCATCATCGGGGCATCATTCTTGATCTTGTTTACCATGATCGGCGTCAAACTTGGCTTTGCTTCTGTTCTGATTTCCCACATTGCCTTCAGCATTCCGATTGTGGTAATTATGGTCTTGCCGAAGCTTCAGGAAATGAGCAGTTCACTGATTGACGCAGCTACGGATCTCGGAGCGTCTAAACGAGATATTTTAACACGTGTCATCATTCCTTATATCAAGCCGGGAATATTTGCCGGATTTTTTCTTGCATTAACGTACTCCCTGGACGATTTCGCAGTGACTTTTTTCGTCACCGGAAATGGTTTCTCGACTTTGTCCATTGAAATTTACTCAATGGCCCGAGCTGGAATCACTTTAACGATTAACGCGCTTTCTGCTTTGATATTCGTGGTGACCCTTGGCCTGGTCCTTGGCTACTACTTCTTTAATCAACGGGCAGGACAATCCCCTGGGACAGGAGGAGCCAAATTATGAAAGAAATTATCAGAGCTGCTTTAGCCATCCTGCTCGTCTCGGGTATTCTCTTATATGCTGTCAATACTTTGCAAAAGAGTTCAACGACTGTTGGTGGAGGCAGTATATCCGTATATAACTGGGGCGAGTACATCGACCCTGAACTGATCGAACAATTTGAAGAAGAAACCAATATTTCTGTAGTCTACGAAACATTTGATTCAAACGAATCGATGATGACAAAAATTGAGCAGGGCGGCACCACTTATGATGTAGTGATGCCTTCCGAATATGCTATTGAAAAAATGAAGGAAACTGACCTGCTTCAACCGATTGATCATAACTTGATTCCAAATTTTGAGAACATTGATCCCTATTTTCTTGACCTGCCATTTGATCCCGGAAACGAATACTCGGTTCCTTATTTTTGGGGCACGGTTGGCATTGCCTTTAACCCGACCTTGCTGGAAGGCCAGACTTTCGAAACCTGGGACGATTTATGGAATCCCAGCCTTGAACAGGAAGTGATCCTGGTCGACAGTGCACGGGAAGTCATCGGCGTGGGGCTGAACAGCTTAGGCTATTCGTTGAACTCAACCGATATGGGGGAATTGCGCGAAGCCACAGATAAATTGAAAACCATGGGTCCCAATGTCAAAGCCATCATCGGTGACGAAATTGTTGAAATGATGCGCCGCGAAGAGGCAGCTGTCGCGGTAACTTGGTCTGGACAGGCAGCAGACATGATGTGGATCAACGAAGACATTGACTACTCGGTGCCGGAAGAAGGATCCAATTTGTGGTTTGATAATATGATCATTCCGAAAACAGCTGGCAATGTGGAAGGAGCTCATGCATTTATCAACTTCATGTTGGATCCTGAAGTGGCTGCTCAAAATGCGGATTATGTCGGATACTCTACGCCAAATGAACAAGCCATTGCGTTAATGGATCCTGAGGTGACAGAAGATGAACGTTTTTATCCACCGGAAGAACTAAGAGAGCGCCTGGAAGTCTATGAGAATTTAGGCCTTGAAATGCTTGGTACGTACAATGAATTATTTTTGGAGTTTAAAATGGATATGGAAAACTGACAGGCAGAACTTTTGCCTGTTTTTTTTTATGAATTTGGGGTATAGTATGTAGATTCTATAGTCTAAAATTTAGCCTTACGAAATAACAATGAAAGAAGGTCTCTTTATGGCCGTAAGATCAAATAAATTCGCACTCTATGTTTTGATGTTCAATATGTTCATTGCCATGAGCGGCATCGGATTAATCATTCCGATTATGCCCGCCTATTTGGATACATTCGGTGTAGCGGGTCAAGCGCTCGGTACATTGATTGCCACCTTTGCATTAGCTCAATTTCTATTCTCCCCTTTATCGGGCCAGCTTTCCGATAAATACGGCCGCAAAAAGTTGATCATTTTTGGATTGGTTGTTTTCGGATTGTCCCAGCTGGCATTCGGACTGGCTTCTCATTTATGGATGCTCTATGTGGCCCGTTTCTTCAGCGGTCTTGGTGCCGCTTTCCTGATTCCACCGATGATGGCGTTTGTTGCGGATATCACGACATTCGATGAACGCGGAAAAGGCATGGGATTGCTCGGCGCTTCTATGTCCCTCGGCTTTATGATTGGGCCTGGAATCGGCGGATTCTTGGCTGAAGTCAGTATCACGTTTCCATTTTACATTGCCACTGCTGTTGCATTGATTGCGGCCTTTATTTCTTACGCCGTATTGCCCAATGTCGCCCCGACTATTCAAGCAGCTGATTCAAAATCAGAAAATCTGCTGCAGCAAATGAAACGGTCGACTTATACACCCTATTTTGTCATGTTGCTGGTCATGTTCATTTTCGCTTTCGGTTTGTCCAACTTCCAATCGACCATTGCCCTGTATGCCGATAAGAAATTCGGATTCACCCCGAAGGAAATCGCGATTTTGATCACGATTGGCGGGTTTGTGGGAGTAGTGGTCCAAACCTTTGTTATTAATAAACTGT
The DNA here is from genome assembly GCA_030147225.1 of Planococcus sp. (in: firmicutes). Classification (GTDB taxonomy): domain Bacteria; phylum Bacillota; class Bacilli; order Bacillales_A; family Planococcaceae; genus Planococcus. The sequence continues at coordinate 7,803 of JASLAI010000184.1, forward strand.
TTAAACGTTTTGGTGAAATGAAGGTCATATTGGTTAACCTGC
>JASLAI010000254.1 GCA_030147225.1 Planococcus sp. (in: firmicutes)
TTATATAACCTCTTATTTTATGCCTACTTAAAAATATACCTATTCCTCTAACTTTAAAAACCACTCCTTTTTTTTCAAGCAATTCCAGCGCTTTTGTAACCGTACTTTTGCTTACCTTAAATTGGATCATCAATTCTTGCAGTACAGGCAGTTTATCTCCTTGTTGGAGCTTGTGTTCTTCAATGTAATTTTCCAGTTCATCTGCTATGTGCTGATATTTTAACATATGCATACCTCTTTGCTTTTTTGTCTGTTAGGATACCTGAATTATAGCATAGAGAAACTGAAAGCTCATCCAATCTAATTATTTCATTACAATTATTTTGTTTGGTACTTGATTAATTGTACCGGTACAATTATGATGAAAGAGTATTCAATTAAAGGGGTGAAATGAATGGGAGCAAAAATAAGAGATTATTCAAAACTTGCTAAAGATATTTTAGAAGCTGTAGGTGGAGAGGAGAACATTGTAAGCGCAACACGCTGTGCGACCAGATTGAGAATCGTTTTAAAACGCTCCAAACCGGAAGCAAAAGCAACTGTTTCGGAAATGCCTGGGGTTATCACGGTTGTGGAGAACGGAGGCCAGTTCCAAGTTGTCATCGGCCAGCATGTTGGGGAAGTTTATGAAGAGTTTTCAAAATTAGTGAATCTCGACACAACGGAAGAAGCTAATCAAAATAAGGGAACGATCTTAAATCGGGTCATTGCAACGATGTCCGCTGTTTTTGCACCGTTTGTTTACATTCTAGCGGCAGCTGGTATTCTGCAAGGAGCTCTAATATTAATTAATTTACTGTTCCCTGGTTTCGGAGAGACAGGGACCTATGAGGTATTCAGCTTTATTTCCTGGGCACCGTTTACATTTTTACCGATTTTCATTGCAATAACCGCTTCTAATCATTTTAAGACCAATACGTTTATAGCTGTTGCCGCAAGTGCAGCACTAGTCAGCCCAACTTGGACAGAAATGGCTGGAAGAGTAGCGTCTGGAGAAACCATTACCTTCCTTGGAATGGCATTATCCCAGACAGTTTATACATCATCTGTATTGCCGCCTTTATTCTTGGTATGGATTTTGTCTTACTTGGAACGATTTTTGAACAAACGCATTCATGAAATAGTTCGGCCGCTATTTGTTCCGCTCTTATGCTTGGTCGTGATGGTGCCGTTAACGATTCTTTTGATCGGACCTCTTTCTACATTGGGAGCAAACGGAATCGCAAACGGCTATAACTTCTTGGCTGAGAATGCTCCAGCTGTTGCCGGGGCCATCATCGGAGGATTTTGGCAAGTACTTGTTATTTTCGGTATTCACTGGGGCGTAACGCCAATGGTCTTAGCGAATTTTGATTTATACGGTCGTGACTCGTTCCAGGCATATCAGACGATTGCGGTAGTCGCTCAAATTGGTGCGGTACTTGGGGTCATCATAAAAGCAAAAAGCCAGGAAACTAAGAAATTGGGGGTATCAGCTGGTGTAACAGGATTATTTGGTATAACAGAACCTGCCATATACGGTATTACCTTGAAATTCAAAAAACCATTTATTTTTGGCAGTATTGCGGGAGCTGTTGGTGCCATAACAGCAAGTTTCTTTAATCCAAATTATTTCGCCTATGCAGGATTACCCGGTCCATTAACTATCGTTAATGGAATAAGTCCAGACTTTCCTTCGTCGATTTGGGGGATTTTAATCGGCTCAGCAATTGCGATCATCCTTCCAATTATATTGATTCAAATCTTTGGATTTGGTGAAAACATGGCAGAAAAAGCGAATGCTGAAGAAACATCGAAGGAACAACCGGAAGTGGATTTACAGAACTTAAATGAAGAATCCATCCATGCTCCTTTAAGAGGCCAGGTCATACCATTGTCTGAGGTATCGGATGAAGTTTTCAGTTCTGGTGCAATGGGACAAGGAATCGCAATAGAGCCGCTGGACAATCAATTATATGCCCCGTTTGATGGGACAGTGGTGATGATCGCGTTGACAAAACACGCCATCGGCCTCCGGTCGAATTCAGGCGTAGAACTTCTTATCCATGTGGGGCTGGACACGGTTATGTTAAAAGGAGAGCCGTTCACGCTGCATATAGAAGATGGAGCAAAAATTAAAAAAGGCGATTTGCTTATGACATTTGACAGAGAGTTTATACAAAATGAAGGCATCAGAATAACGACGCCTCTTATTATCACGAATACCACCTCTTATAAAGAAGTGATCATCGAAAATATCTTAGACGGCATTGTAGGCGACAAATTGCTGACAGTCGTAAAATAAGGAGAGAGATAAAATGACAAAATTACCAAGCGATTTTTTATGGGGCGGCGCTTTAGCCGCTCACCAATTTGAAGGTGGATGGGACCAAGGCGGAAAAGGGCCAAGTGTAGTAGATGTCATGACGGCAGGCGCACATGGTGTTGCTCGAGAGATAACGAAGACAATCGAATCAGATAAGTTTTACCCAAACCACGAAGCTATAGATTTCTACAGCAACTACAAAGAGGATATTGCTTTGTTTGCTGAAATGGAATTGACCTGCTTGCGTACCTCCATCGCTTGGAGCCGGATTTTCCCGAAAGGCGATGAATCAGAGCCATGCGAAGAAGGACTAAAATTTTATGATAATGTATTCGATGAATTGCTGAAACATGGAATTGAACCAGTCATCACACTTTCGCATTTTGAAATGCCTTTGCATCTGGCAAGAGAATACGGCGGATTTAGAAGCCGTAAAGTTGTGGATCATTTTGTCAAGTTTGCTGAAGTTTGTTTTAAACGTTATCAAAACAAAGTGAAATACTGGATGACTTTCAATGAAATCAATAACAAAATGGATGTCCATAATCCTCTATTCCTCTGGACAAACTCAGGAGTGGTAGTCGAAGAAGGCGAGAATGCAAAAGAAGTGATGTATCAAGCAGGCCATCATGAGTTGATTGCCAGCGCTTTAGCTGTATCAAAAGGAAAGGCCATCAATCCTGAATTTAAGATCGGAGCCATGGTTTCCCATGTGCCAATCTATCCGTATTCATCTAATCCAGCGGATGTGATGCTGGCAGAAGAAGAGATGAGGCAGCGCTATTTCTTCCCGGATGTACATGTGCGCGGCTATTACCCAAGCTATGTACTAAAAGAATTTGAAAGAGAAGGCTACGATATTCACTTCGAGCCGGGTGACGAAGAGATCTTAAAAAACGGAGTAGTTGATTACTTAGGTTTTAGTTATTACATGTCTACCACAGTTAAATATGATGTTCAAAACAATAACAAAGGCAATATTGTCAACGGCGGATTGCCAAATGGAGTAGAAAACCCATTCATCAAATCCAGTGATTGGGGATGGGCAATTGATCCAACAGGTTTGAGGTACACGTTGAACCGCCTATATGATCGCTACCAAATTCCATTGTTCATTGTTGAAAACGGTTTTGGGGCAATTGATATAGTTGAAGAAGACGGGGCCATCCATGACATGCAAAGAATAGACTATTTGAAATCCCATATCGAAGCATTAGAAAAAGCCGTCAATTATGATGGTGTCGATCTGATGGGGTATACGCCATGGGGAATCATTGAT
>JASLAI010000241.1 GCA_030147225.1 Planococcus sp. (in: firmicutes)
TTGATGCATCTGGTCAACCGGCTTTTTAATTTTAGAAATTTGGAGATTTTGTACTTTGCTGGGCATCTACACTCCGAGTCTTAAGCCAACCAGCTGTGTGGCAAAGCGCGCCACGTCGCTGGTCTGTCTTATGACCTTCAGAGCTACCCAGACGCTTCCGCTTTTCTAAACTGTCTAGCTCCAGCGCCTAGAACCTCGGGGTCTTAAGCCAACCCGGCTGTGCGGCAAAGAGCGCCGCTTCGCCGGTCTGCCTTAAGCCTGTCGGTTCTCGACAGGCACCTCCGCTTTTCTATTGATGGACCCCTTTTCCGAGCCAAGTAGCGGCGGCTTCGTAAAGTGTTTCTGTCACGGTCGGATGTGCATGGATCATGGATGCCAACTCGTCGACTGTTCCTTCAAGCCTCATATAGGCAGACGGTTCTGCAATCATTTCCGTTACATGGAAGCCAACCATCGAAACACCTAAAATTTCTCCATGTGTGGTATCCGCAATCAATTTAGTGAAGCCTTCTTTTTCATCCAAGGTCAGCGCCTTGCCATTGCTGGCGTGATCTACTTTTATCACTTTGTAAGGAATGCCACTTTGCTCGGCTTGTTCTTCGGTCATCCCGACACTGGCAATTTCAGGACTTGTATAAACACAACGCGGCACTACGTGATAATCCATCGTTTCGGTTTCTCCAGCTGCATTTGCTGCAGCCACCAACCCTTCCGCACTCGCAACATGCGCCAGCTGCCAGTTGCCGACCAAATCCCCGGCTGCGTAAATAGTAGGCACGCTAGTAGCCATGTGTTCGTCCACTTTCACGAAAGGTCCATTCATCTCCAAATTCAGAGACTCAACAGCTGAAGTATTCGGAGATCTGCCGACCGACAAAAGAATCAAGTCCGTATTCAAGGTTTCTGTCTGCCCTGATTGGCGTTCAATATGAACCATGCGCCCGCTGTCCCCTTGTTCTACTGCTGTCACTTTCGTTGACGTCAAAATGGAAATCCCTTTCTTTTTCAGCGACTTCGCCAGGACTTTTCCGGCCTGCGGATCTTCGCTCGGTACAATCCGGTCGCTCATTTCCACAACGGTCACCGGGACACCCAGCGCGGAAAAGATACAGGCGAATTCCACACCGATAATTCCACCCCCAACGATAACCAGTGAGGAAGGGATCTCTTTGATATCAAAGATCGTATCACTCGTGTGAAAACCCTCTTTTTCTAGCCCTGGAATAGGCGGAACGATGGGTTTCGATCCGGTGGCCAGAATGACTTTATCGGCCTTCACCACTTTTTTCTCGCCGTTTTCCTCAATTGAAATACTTCCATCCGCTTGTACTTCTCCGTAACTGTTCAGGACATCGATTTTTCCTTGTTTCATTAAATACGCGATGCCATTCCGCAATTTTTGGATGACTTCATCTTTCCGAGCCATCATTTTGGACATCGATACCGTAACAGGACCCGTTTCAATCCCCCAGCTTTTGGCCTTTTCAATGTTTTCGATGACTTCGGCGTGCCGAAGCAAGGTTTTCGAAGGAATGCAGCCACGGTTCAGGCATGTTCCGCCCAATTCCCGGGCTTCCACCAGCACAACGGTCCTGCCAAGCTGCGCAGCTCTGATGGCCGCTACATACCCTGCCGGTCCGCCACCAACCACAGCCACTTCATAAGTCTTCAATAGGATCTACCCCTTACATTAGTAATTCAAGCGGATTTTCTAAAATGGCCTTTAAATCAGTCAGAAAAGCAGCAGCCGGTGCACCGTCAATGACGCGATGATCGAACGACAGGCTTACTCCCATCATCGGGCGAAGCACAATCTGTCCATCCACACCAACCGGTTTTTCATTGATTCGTCCAATTCCGAGAATGGCTGATTCAGGCTGGTTGATCACCGGGTTGAACGTATCGACTGCATACATTCCAAGATTGCTGATGGTAAAGGTACCGCCAGACATCTCGTCAGGCTTTAATTTGCCGCTTTTGGCTTTCTGTCCAGCTGACTTACAGTCTGCCGTCAGTTCAGCCAATCCTTTCTGGTCTGCATCTTTGATGACCGGCACCAGCAATCCATCTTCAAGTGCCACTGCCAATCCGATATGGACAGCATCGTGCTGGACAATTTCATTGCCTTCAAGGGAAATATTGATATTCGGATGGCGCTTCAACGCATGCGCTGTTGCTTTCAAAATGATTTCCGTATAGCTGATCCGGTAACCGGTCTGTTTTTCGATAGGACTCAGTAATCGCTTGCGCATTGCCACTACTTCCACCATGTGGATCTCACTATTCAGCGTGACATGCGGTGCAGTCATCTTGCTGTGGAGCATCCGATCCGCCACGACTTTTCGCATGCCTGCCATTTTTACACGTTTAGCCGAAATTGTTTGAGGAGCGGCTTCAGGTTGTTTGGCTTTTTCGACATCTGCACGATAAATCTTGCCTCGCGGTCCGCTGCCGGCAATGTCCTGCAGCTCCACCCCTTCCGCTTTTGCTACTTTTTGAGCAAGCGGCGTAGCACTGCTGGAACTGGAGGCAGCGGCACTGGCAACCGCCGTAAAGCTTTCAACGTCCGCTTGATGGACCCGTCCTTTCGGACCTGAGCCTTCGATTTCAGCGAGGCTGACTTCCCGTTCCCGGGCCACTCTTCTGGCAGCCGGGGTTGCCCGGACTTTCTCCGGCTGTTCAGAGGGCTGCTCTTGTGGAGCAGTCTCTGTTTTCTGTTCAGACGATCCCTGTGATTTCGTGGAATCCGGCTTATTGCTGACGCCTGATTCTCCAGGCGGTGATTCGGGAACTTCTTCTCCCGCTTCACCGATGTAGCCGACCACATGGTTGATCGGAACTTCATCGTCTTCTTCAAAATAACGTTTCAGCAGAATTCCATCTTCATAGGACTCGACTTCGATATTTATTTTATCGGTCATGATTTCAAATAGCGGTTCCCCCACTTCGACGGAGTCTCCTTCATCCTTGAACCATTGAAGCAATGTACCGACCTGCATCGTACTGCTCAGCTTCGGCATGAATATTTCTTTAGGCATCTGTTTCTCCTCCCTACAGGCGGTTTAAGGTTTCTTTAACAGCTGTGACAATATCGGACACTCCAGGAACCGCCGCTTTTTCGAGCTCTGGATTATAAGGAATTGGAACCGCTTTACCGCCAAGCCGCTTAATGGGCGAATCCAAATAATCAAAAGCTTCACTTTCCGCAATCAGGCTGGCAATCTCTCCGCCAAATCCACCGCGCTTCACTGCTTCATGAACAACCACCAGGCGTCCGGTCTTTTTGACAGATTGGACGATGGTTTCGATATCAAGCGGCACAAGCGTCCGAGGATCAATTACTTCGACATGAATGCCTTCTTTTTCAAGCTCTTCAGCCGCTTCCAAAGATTTGTGGACCATAATGGCAGTTGCGACGATCGTCACATCCGACCCCTCTTTTTTGATATCGGCTTTGCCAAGCGGAATCGAGTAAGCTTCTTCCGGCACATCTGATTTTGTACGGTAGCAAAGCTTGTGTTCATAAAAGACAACTGGGTTATCATCATCAATTGCTGCTTTCAGCAATCCTTTAGCGTCATATGCCGTTGAAGGTTGAACGACCTTTAATCCCGGTATATGAGCCATCCAGGCCTCAAGACTTTGGGAATGCTGCGCCGCAGCCCCTGTACCGGAACCAGCCGGTGTCCGAAGCACCATCGGCACTTTTCCTTTTCCCCCATACATATAGCGAATCTTCGCTGCCTGGTTGACCATATTGTCCATCGCAATGGTCATAAAATCGGAAAACTGCAATTCCAGAATCGGCCGCATTCCTGTCAATGCCGCGCCAACCGCAGTACCTGAGATGGCCGCTTCGGAAATAGGCGTATTGCGAATCCGTTCTGGACCGAACTCTTCAATCATTCCGCGTGTGACGCCGAATGCGCCGCCATAGACGCCAATATCTTCTCCTAATATAAAAACATCTTCGTTCTCCCGCATTTCCTGGCTCATGGCTTCTCTTACTGCTTCTAAATATGTCAATTCTCTCATGCGTCGATTCTCCTTTACTTCGTCTTATGCGTAAATGTCTTCCATCAATGCATCCAATGTCGGCTCGGGACTATTTTTTGCAAATTCAACGGATTCCTCAACCTCTTTTTTTGCATCTGCCTTGATTTGATCTGCTTCTTGCTGTGTAAAGATCCCTTCTTCGATCATCACTTCGGCCATCAATTTAATCGGATCTCTCAAAAGCCATTCCTTCTCTTCTTCACGCGTCCGGTACTTTTTGGCATCGCTCTTCGAATGTCCTTTTGAACGGTAGGTTTTCGCTTCGATAATTGAAGGGCCTTCTCCGTTGCGTGCGCGCTCCACTGCTTCGCTGACTCCATTCATCGTGTCAAAGACATCATTTCCATCGACCACTTTGCCTGGAATGCCGTAGCTTGCAGCACGACCCGCGATATCTTCGATATTAATCATTTCCTTGACCGGTCCCGACATGCCATATTGGTTATTTTCACAAATAAAGATGACCGGTAACTTCCAAATGGAAGCCAGATTCAGTGCTTCGTGAAAGCTGCCTTCGTTAGATGCTCCGTCCCCGAAGAAACACAGTACAACATATCCTTCTTTTTTCATTTGCGAAGTGAGCGCCGCTCCAGCAGCTATAGCAAAGCCGCCTCCCACGATTCCGTTGGCACCCAGATTTCCTTTATCCACGTCCGCAATGTGCATTGAACCGCCTTTGCCTTTGCAGTATCCGGTCGTCCGGCCAAACAGCTCAGCCATCATGCCGTTGACAGTGGCTCCTTTGGCGATGCAATGTCCGTGGCCGCGGTGTGTGCTGGTGATCTTATCCTTGTCTTCTAAAACTGCAATAGCTCCGACTGCGGAAGCTTCTTGTCCGACACTTAAATGGGTCGTGCCATGAATCATGCCTTTTGCGAAAAACTCATCTACCTTTTCTTCAAAAAAGCGGATCAGCCACATTTGCTTATATAATTCTCTTAACTCCGTCTCTTTAACTTGGGGCGGCAACTTTAGTTTTTGAGTCATTTGTCTTCCTCCTTTTACATATGTTCAAGTGTGTGACATATGTAAAATATAATATTATTTGATTATTTAGTCAAGTAATTTGAAAGGGCCATCCCTCTCGAATGGTTATAGAGAAGTTTGGCCCTTGGACAGCGATACTATTTAACTCGGCTTTGTTTTGGATTTATACTGCTTAATGATTTTTCGTGAAGCATTGACATCCTTTAACAGCCGATACGGTTTACTGACAGTCCGAACCGGCAGAGAAATCAGCAGATGGCTCAAATCGTCTTTGTATTCCTGCGTGATCCTTGTCGGCTTCGATGAAATCCTGTCGTAGGTTTCTTTGTAGAATTTCTTATTGACGTCTACCTTTAGCTGCTTTGTTTTATTGCATTGCTCACAGCGGATGCTTTTAATGTCATCGTTGATATACGTAATTTCATGATTCACTTCTTCTTTACAATGGTTGCAGAATAATGCCGCTTCCATAGTTTTCAGTTTCATGCTTGGACACCTCCCCATTCGATTGATTGGGTTTTTTCCTCTACATGAGTTGGAGAGCGCTAAACCTTATGCTTTGACCGGAATTTCCTTCTTGGCTCCTGCATTAAATGTGTCATCCTGCATACGGCGCAGGCGCCAAATCGTTGAATCTTTGGTTTGTTCCACATCTTCATAGGTGATGACTTCACCTTTTTTGATATCCCGTTTTAAGCGAACATTCTTATCGACCAATCCAAGGGGCAATGCATTTTTTTCGCTCGCCTCTTGCGCGGTAAGAATGTGGCCATATACTGTAAACCCTCCGATGCTATCCAAAAAATCTCCAGCTGTCAGATCGATTTTCGCCACAGTCACTGTTTCCGCCTTCAACCCATGCCAAGGTGCAATCGTCGCTTCGTTGTAAATATAGGCGCGCGCAATGGAAATAGGTGTTTCCAGGCTGGTCAAATGATAAGGACGGTATAGCACATAATTTGGTCCTTCGCCCATGCTCAAATATTTCAATTCATGATTTACTTCTTCTTTTTCAGAAGCGATGATGGCAAATACACCAGGGGCAACACCGTTGATGTATTCAACAATCTGCTTGTTATTGACTTGTCCGCCATCTTCTTTTAACTTGAAGATTTCGGGCAGCCCTTTTACGTCGCTGACAAAGCCATGCATGCCCGGTTTATCCGGCAAAAAGCCTGTGGCGTTTGCTACTGCTGTCATTTCAACCATCGTTTTCGTTCCGTCCTGGAAAGAAGCAAGCATTTTCGGACTGGCTCCTTTTCTGGCAGCTTCTTCTGCAGCTGAATCAGGATTAGCATTCAGATTCAAGGGGTTGTTCTTGCCTTTCCCAAGAGCTACGACTTCAAAGCCAAGAGCATCGGCAAAATCATACAATTCCATAATGGCGCCAGGTTCATCTCCCGCCGATCCTGTGTAGACGACTCCGCTGGCATCTGCCATTTTCTTCAGAATAACCCCTACCGTTACGTCAGCTTCTACATTCAGCATCACAATGTGCTTACGGTTAAGAATGGCATCCCAGGCAATTTTCGCACCGATGTCAGGAACTCCTGTAGCGTCAACGATGACATCAACTTCAGGCAGCGAAGTGACCAATTGCGCATCTGTCGTCGACACCACTTTTCCTTCCTTCACTGCTGAGCTCGCCTGCTCTACGTTATTGGTTTCTACAATTTCAGTCTCCGAAACGCCCGATTTCACATACGCATTCGTGACATTGTCGATTTGAATATCCGCGGTGATGACAACACGCATTCCTGCCATGCTTTCAATCTGGGAAATCATTCCGCGTCCCATTTGGCCAGCTCCCACTACGCCGACTTTGATTATTTCACCGTTCCGCTCCAGCTCTTCCAGTTTTCTATTTATTCCTAGCATGAACTAACCTCCTCCTTTTTAACGTTTCACAATCCGAATAGCGGCGCCGATTTGCAATTCAGGCAACGCCTTATTTTCCACACACATCGTTCCCGGCAAGCTGGCATCTGTCTCGCCGTTGAAAGCGATGGTGCAGTGGCCGATTTCCTCTAGTGTGTCATTTACTTTGCTGCCGACAAATAAAATATCATACCGCTGTTCGTTGATCTCCAGCACATCACCGGCTTCAACTTTCTCAAGCAGGTCCGCCCGTTCATGGATCACTCCGATAGACCGCAGCGATTCGGGTACCGTGTCATTGAAAATGACCAGCATGTTTTCCTCCAAAAAGATATCCACTTCTTCACCGATTTCCGTTATTTTCGCTTCGTATTTTTTCGTCATAATATCCTCCACCTGACTGCCTCCTTATTTTCTAGCTGTACAGACCAAAACTGAACAAATATGCAATAACAACCGCAACTGGACCGGTTATAACACGCGACAGCAACACAGCAGGAACTCCGACTTCAATCGTTTCAGGCTCTGCTTCTCCCAATGTCAGACCAACTGGCACAAAATCTGCCCCAACCTGCGGGTTGATTGCAAACAATGCAGGCAGCGCCAATTCCGGCGGGATATTCCCACGGCCGATTTCCACACCGATCAGAACTCCGACTACCTGTGCAATAACGGCTCCAGGTCCAAGCAATGGGGACAAGATCGGCAATGCGCAAATAACAGACAAGAGCAGCAAACCG
>JASLAI010000259.1 GCA_030147225.1 Planococcus sp. (in: firmicutes)
CCGCTCACCTCCCGGCACATGCGTCAGCGCCATGTCAAAATCCTTCAGCTGTGAATTGTCCACCGTCTCACGCAATTGCTGCACCGCCTGCATCTGCTGCGCCAGCATTTCCTGATGCGCCTCCGGCACCTGAATCCCTCGTTCCTCTAAAATCTTGTGAATGCCGTCTGCCATAGCAAGTCCTCCCATTCGAATAATTTTGAACGTGTGAGAATCTGGGCTGTCTATCGACAGTTTAGCACAGTTCACAGATAGTTCAGATATTTCGAAGATGATTTGAGCAGAATAAAAGCTTGCTCCGGCAAGAGGGCTTCTTGGCAGGCAAGGTTTTGTTCGTTGACGTGGCATATTCCGACAATAAAATTAGTTTTCCACTCTCTTTTTTCCTCTAAATGGATATACAGTCCAAGTTAGGCGATATACAGTCCAAATTTACGCAAATACTGTCCAACCGAGGCAGAATACATGCCAAAGTCCGAAAACCGACTGTATCCTCAAAACAAGGAAAGCGCAGGCCTGCGCTTTCCGCTTAAAGTAGCATTTTCGGTTCCAAGCGGGTTTTGCTTGGGGCCTTGCCCTTTTCCAATCAGGTTTTAGCTCTTGATAATAACGGACGTTCGTTGCTCCAGACGACGTTTACGGACATGTCGAAGAAATCAGAGAGCCGCTCACTGGTAATAAGTTCGGCGGTATCGCCGGATGCAAACACTTCACCTGCTTTCAACAGCAGGGTTTTATTGAATTCCGGCAAAATTTCTTCTATATGATGGGTGACGTAAATGATGGTGGGGCCGTCCGGTTTTTTAGCAATGGCGGCGATTGACTCAAGCAGTTCCTCACGGGCAATAAAGTCGAGGCCTGCTGTCGGCTCGTCGAGTATGAGCAATTCCGGGTCGGCCATTAACGCCCGCCCAATCAGTACACGCTGCTTTTCGCCTTGAGACAAGGTGTGGTAATTGCGGTTGGCGTAGCCGAGGCAGCCGAGATCACGTAAAATCTCCACACCTTTTTGGTCGATTTCTTCTGTCGTTTCCTGGTACAGGCCAAGCGAAGCAAACGCTCCGCTCAGCACCACTTCATAAGCATTGTCGTAGGTCGGCAATTTCTGCTGGACCGACGCGGATACGAAGCCGATTTGGCTGCGTAATTTCTCAGCCAAGTAAGTTTTGCCAAACTCCAAGCCGAGCACCGTGACTTTTCCTTCTGTCGGGAAGAAGTAGGCGTTGATCAAATCCAGCAGCGAAGTTTTTCCAGCTCCGTTCAACCCATACAATACCCAATGCTCACCTCTTTGGACCCGCCAATTAACATCTTTCAACAACAGTTTATCGTCTCTTCGGCGCGTCACATTTTCAAGCTCCAGAATCGTTTTCATACACGGATATCCTCCGCACTTTGCACTTTAGCCGCTTGCCCTTCCGCCAGCGGATCATGGTTTCGAAGCTCTCCAAAATCAAGACCCGTCAGTTCTTCGATTCGTGCAATCGGCACTTGATAAGTGGCGAATTGACCGTACACAAATTCCAGATTTCCGCCAATCAAATCTTCCTGGGTCTGCAGATAAGCTGTGGCAGAAAGCGAAGCTCCCTCTTTAATCATCACCGCAACTTTCCAAAATTGATCCGGAATCTGCGCATCACGGTAAGTGATGTCATCATCACGGAATACCGGACCTGTAAAGACTGAAATCTTCATTTCCTGATCGCGGGCATTGTCGAGCAGATAATCTTCCAGGTCAAGCCACGCTTTTTGGTTAAAGTTTTTATGCTGCGGCGAACAATTGGTGAAGTGGAAAGTGTGTTCATTGGCTTTCACCGCATCGATTCCCCAGTTCGGATCGCGGCGGCGCACCAGGTGGCCGCGGTCGATGTCGTTGGACTTATAGAATTCCGGTCCGATCTGGTAGGCCTCATCTATCCGCGGATCGAAGTACCACCGGTCATTTCCACGTTTAACTTCCACCAACTGATTGCCGTCGATGTTGACGGCCGTGTAGAACGCAAGCCGCCGTGACTTGCTCATGGCAATTGAAAAATGTGTGTAATCCAGGACGGTTTTTCCGTCAGTCGTCTGTGCCGCATCTTCCAGCAAGCTTCCATCCAAAACCGGCAGCGGCACTTCGAACCCGCTGCCGAGAAACACAGGATCATAGCCTGTAGCGTCCGCGTACCAATCTTCTTCTAGTATTCCCACTTCCATCGGCTCTGAAATCGATCCCGGCATAACAACTGCGAGCAACTGTTCCAGCAGTTCACGCGAGTGTTCATTTTCCAATATGCTCCACGTTTGAATAAGATGGCGGATGATCGAGCTGATGCGGATGCCTTCATTGGCAATCCACTTGCTGCTGTCTTTCGGATCCGGAATCCCAGCATGATGCAGCGCTACGACCACCCATTGATCGTTGAAGACGGGCGAACCTGAAGAACCCGGTTCTGTGTCGCTGACGTAATGGACAAAATCGGAATTGATGAATTTGACTTCATTTTCCCGGATGGTGATTGCTTTCGGACCGCCATTCGGATGCTGGATGATGGACACGTACTCGCCCTCCAGGATTTTTCCGGGCTTCGGCAGCAGCGGCAAATAACCGAAATTTGCTAACGGAATCGCATGCAGATTGGTTTCTTCAACCGCCACCAAGGTGAAATCGAGGGCTTTATCGGTAATGAAAAGCGCTTTTGGATCCAGCCGGAAGCTGATGATTTCGAGCGGCATGAAATCGACGTCGTCTTCGTAATTGAATTCCGCTACCGCATACATCGCTGATTCCGCCGTTTCAAGCACATGGTTATTGGTCAGCAATAAATTGGGAGCGACTAAAAATCCGGTACCGTAGCTCTGCAATTGGCCGGAACGGCTGCGAATCGAAATGCGGCATACCGATTTGCTGACATTCAACCCTGCCTGCAAATGCGCAATCGGAAAAAGGTCGCTTTGGTTAATGATGCGTTCCATTGCCAAGTTGTCATGATGGTTGATAATGCTTGAGCGCGTCATCATCCGTTCCTTCGGAGTTGCCGAGTGCCCTTCTACTCCGCATTCTTCTTCGAATGCCAAATACCGCTGCAAAGCTTCCTGTTGAATCCGCTCTATTTTACTGACCATTGCCATCTCTCCTCTTCTGACGAATAAACTATTTTTTTCAATTAAAAATTAAATATTCTATTAATTTCCTATATAAAAAGTTTATCATAAGTAGACACAGAAAACCCATTCCAAAATGAAAGGAATGGGTTTTTCTCAGTCTGCCTTACGAGACCACTTCTTATTATCATTCTTAACAAACGTCTCTTCACCTGTTTCTGGATCGCGAATGACTTTGTCTTCTGTTGGAACGTCTTCCGTCCCTTCATCTGGGGCGTTTTGAGTGTCAGTTACTTCACGGGCATCGTTTTTCCCAGCGGATTCCCAGCCTTCATCGCCACCGCTCAACATTTCGCTCGTTTTCTTGAC
>JASLAI010000325.1 GCA_030147225.1 Planococcus sp. (in: firmicutes)
GCTATGGCGTTCTTTCAAGTCGACAAATTCACCTTTGACGATGTCTTTTTGCTGGAAAGGAATGCCCATTTTTTCAATGCGCACGATAGCGTCGTCGTCTTCCGGTTTGAATAATGTAATTGCTACACCTTTCATTCCTGCACGAGCTGTACGGCCAACACGGTGAATAAAGAATTCCAAGTCTTCCGGCAATTCGTAGTTGATAACATGGCTGACACCTTGAATATCAATTCCGCGTGCTGCAAGATCTGTTGCTACAATGTATTGGTATTCCAAGTCGCGGATTTGACGCATCATTTTGACGCGTTCGCGCGGAGCCAAGTCACCATGGACACGGCCGACACGGATTCCTTCTTTTGCCAATTGGTCAGCAACATAATCTGCGTTGGTCCGAGTATTGACGAAAATGATCGCCAAATAAGGATTGATGACTTTCATGACCTCCTGAAGGCGCTCCATTTTCTTTTTGCTGCGCACTGGCACCAAATAGAAATCAAGGCCATCTGCCGTCGGACGCTTATCGCCAATCTTTACATGAACCGGTGATTCCATGTATTTTTTCAAGAAAGGCTTTAATTTTTCTGGAATTGTCGCTGAAAAGACATACATCTCCAAATCGTCCTGCATTTTGCCAGCCACTTGGTCGATTTCTTCGATAAAACCTAGGTCAAAAGCCAAATCAGCTTCATCGACTACAAGAATCTTCCCTGTATGAACCAGTAAGGCATTTTCTTTTACTAAGTCTTTTAGGCGGCCAGGTGTTCCAATAACAATATGCGGCTGTGTTTTTAATTTATTGATTGAACGTTGCTTGTCTGTTCCACCGATAAACGATTTCACTTCAATGCCGGATCCGACAACCAGTTTTTGCAACTCGTTGAAGATCTGCGTTCCAAGTTCACGCGTCGGTGCTGCGATTACCGCCTGCACTTCCTGTTTGCTGACGTCGATGCGTTCTACAATCGGAATGATGAAACTATGCGTTTTCCCAGTCCCTGTATGGGATTGGCCAATGGCACTTGAACCTTTCAATATATGGGGCATCATTTCTTTTTGGATCGGTGTCGGTTCTGTAAAACCGAGTTTTTCTACCGCTTCCAATAGGAATGGTTTGAATGGATATTCGTTGAATTTTGTCATGGGATTAAATTCCCTCCTTACGCTCTAGACATTATAGCATAAAATAGGCCCTTTACGCGATGCAACTTTTGTAAAGCTGCGCCGTCTCCGTTATAATGAATGTATGATTTTGAAAGGAGCGCGGTACTTGATGAAGGTTATGAAAATATCGCCAAGAGGATATTGCTACGGAGTGGTGGATGCCATGGTCATCGCAAAAAATGCTGCGATGGACGAAAGCTTGCCACGTCCCATTTATATACTAGGAATGATTGTCCACAATAAACACGTAACTGACGCGTTTGAAGAAGATGGCATCATTACTTTGGATGGCACAAACCGGCTCGAAATTTTGGAGAAAGTAGAGACAGGCACTGTAATTTTCACAGCGCATGGTGTTTCTCCTCAAGTCCGTGAACTGGCAAGACGGAAAGGTTTGGTGTCGATTGACGCCACTTGCCCAGATGTTACCGTTACACATGACTTGATTCGCGAGAAGACAGTTGAAGGCTATCAAATCGTCTACATCGGAAAAAGCGGACATCCGGAACCTGAAGGCGCAATTGGCGTCGCTCCGGACATGGTACACTTGGTTGAAAGCGTAGAAGACGTCAACCGCCTGGAGCTTGATTCTGAAAAGATTATCGTCACCAACCAAACTACAATGAGCCAATGGGACGTTGTCGATATGATGAAACGCTTGAAAGAGAAGTTCCCGCATTCCGAAGTTCACAAAGAAATTTGCCTGGCAACACAAGTAAGACAGGAAGCTGTAGCTCAGCAGGCCGGTGAAGCGGACCTGTTGATCGTTATTGGTGATCCGATGAGCAACAACTCAAACCGTTTGGCGCAGGTGTCACAGGACATTGCAGGCACTCCTGCCTACCGCATTTCCGATTTGTCCGAATTGAAATTGGAATGGCTGGAAGGCGTTGAAACTGTAGGCATTACAGCAGGCGCTTCAACTCCGACACCGATCGTCAAAGAAGTGATGAAGTTCCTGGATCTTTATGATCCGGCTGACCCTAGCACACATGAGCTGACCCGCTCTGTGCCGCTGAACAAAATTTTACCGAAAATTAAGCACCCGAAACCATCGGACCGCATCGAACCGTATCCGGTAGGCGAATAAAAAGAAGGCTGCCCCAGAAGTTAGTTTCCTAACTTCTGGCGGCAGCCTTTTCTTTATGTGCATAGAAGACAGTGAATTAAATAGACTTTCCGGAAGCTGCTTCGGTCAATATTAACGAAACTCAATTGCCGAGCTATGTTACATAAAATCAAAACTGCTTCAGAACTACGGTTTGATAGACAAAGCTGAATTCCCTCGTATAAGTGCCAATATTATCATACGCTACTTGTAAAATTTTTTTCAATTCAATTGTTCCTCGCTTTAGCCACTATCTGATCCAATGCATATAACCTGCTGCCGCTAAGCAATAGGAACACAGAAATAGCCAGCAAAGCAAGGTCATACGCATAACCTCCGATAAAACCAGCTGAGAACTGAACCATGATAATTGCTCCTATTAATAGTAAAGCAAACAATCCGCCAATTAAACGAACCCCCAGTCCTATAATTAAAGCAACACCACCGATTATCTCCAGGCCTCCCACCAGATAAGCTAAAACTCCTGGCAACCCAATGCTATCAAACCATCCTGCCGTGTTCCCGATGCCGCCTTGAAACTTTTCAATTCCGTGTGACAAAAAGATAATTCCTGCTACGACCCGCAGTATAAGTGCACCGATTTCTTCTTTTTTCTTCATGTTATTTTTCCTCCTATGATTAAAAGCATCCTTAATAACGAATAATTATTGCAGGTATCGAATCTGTTATTTTAGTTGCTATTTACTCTGATACAGAATCAGGCGATAAGCTATGACTTCAGAAACTGACTGCCATTAAAGTGAAAAAGACAAACAAACTCATTTTTTCTTCGTTTCAACTCCATTCACTAACCCTTTTTTCATTCGCCAACTTGGTTAAATAGATATTACGTTTCTTCGAAATTAGGTAATAGCTGACATACACAATAAGAAATACCCCATAAATAAGCGCTGTGAAAATAAAGATAGACTGATAAGAACCAATAGCCGCAATTAGCCCAAGGACAAACGATCCTCCCCCGATTCCCAAATCAAAAAAGTTGAAGAATGAAGCCATTGCATCTTCG
>JASLAI010000014.1 GCA_030147225.1 Planococcus sp. (in: firmicutes)
CCGCGTTGTTGAAGCAATTGTTGGTGTGTCCCCCGCTCAACAATTTCTCCCTGGTGGTGGACTAGAATCAATTCTGCATCCTGTATGGTGCTGAGCCTATGAGCGATTGCAATGGTCGTCCGACCACGCCGCATACGTTCAAGACTTGCTTGGATAGCGACTTCTGTGGCAGTGTCGATATTCGCTGTTGCTTCATCCAGCACCAGTATTTTCGGATCAGTCGCCATTGTTCTTGCAAAAGCCACTAATTGCCGTTGGCCACTCGAGAAAGTAGATCCCCGCTCTGTCACCTTTTGGTTAAAACCATCCGGCAATGATTCGATAAAGTGGTTGGCTTGGACAAATTCTGCCGCTTCCCTCACTTCCGCTTTTGTAATGTTTTGATCATAAAGACGAATATTGCTCTCGATCGTACCATAGAACAAGAACGGATCTTGAAGCACCAATCCCATATTGCGACGCAATTCAGCTGTCTCGTAATCCTTCACCGAAACACCGTCTATCAGAATTTCGCCTTTATTAAATTCATAAAAACGCATCAATAAATTGATAATAGAGCTTTTTCCGCTGCCTGTATGGCCGACAAGTGCAACCGTTTGACCTGGCCATGCCGTAAACGAAATATTCTTCAGAACTTCGGTATCGCCGTCGTAAGAGAAACTGACGTCACGAAACTCTATCTGGCCTTCACTGATTCTTGCTGTGGTATCCGATTGCCGGGGTGCTTTCTCCGGTTCATCAAGCAACATGAAAACTCGGGAGGCTGCTACAATAGCCTGCTGAAAAATGGATAGCCGCTGCATCACTTGATTGATTGGTTCAAAAAAACGGTCGATATATGTGACAAACGCGTAAATGACACCAACTTCAACTGTGTTGGAAAATGAGGTAATGCCGAAATAACTCAGCAGAAGAATCAATGCCAGTGCGTATACAAGATCAATGGCCGGACGCAGCAGCAAACCATCAATTTTAATATTGCGCTTGCCCGCCTCCCAATGCTTTTCGTTAATGGCTGTAAATTCATCTTTCAGCCGGCTTTCCTGTCCAAAAGCCTGAATCATGCCCATGCCCTGTACCGATTCCGAAATTTTGGCATTCAATTGTCCGAGACGCTCCCGCAAATCCTGGTAAAACACTGAACTGTATTTCCGGTATATATAAATGATCCATCCCAAAATTGGCAACAGTACGAGTGTAATAAGAGCCAGCCGAACATTTAGGAAAAACATGGCGATATAGACGCCGACAATCAGAAATGCGCTTTGGATAAAGCCAATCAGCACAGTGACAAACATTTCCTTGATAGCTTCTGTGTCATTGGTGACGCGCGATACGATGCCGCCTGCTGGCGTCTTGTCAAAATAGCGCATGCCTAAACCTTGCACTTTTATAAAAACATCAATCCGCAGCTGCTGAATAATTTTCAATGCCGCTTCCTGAAACTTCAGGAGCTGAAAATAGCTGATGATGACGTTGGATGACTGTATAAATAAATAAGCAGCAGCAAGACCGACTATCGGTCCTGTCGGAAAGCTGCCAGGTGTCAAATAGTCATCGATGAAAATTTTGATCAGCAAAGGCCCGAGAACGTCCCCTAAAACTGTTAAAATCAGCAGTCCCATTGCCAGTGCCAGCATTTTTTTATGAGGAGCCAAATAAATCAACAGCCGTTTGAAAACGAGCCATTGATCCCGTCCGGTCAGTTCCTGTTGTTTCACGTTTTCTTTGACCTGCATTACAGTTCGCCCCCTTGTTCGACGAGCGCTTCTAACTGCTGCAGCTCATACATTTCATAATAACGTCCTTTTTCTCTCATCAACTCTTCGTGCGAACCGATTTCTGCAATGGTGCCTTCGTCCATCACTAAGATTTGATGCGCATGTTGGATGGCACTTAACCGATGTGAAGTGATGAGGGTGGTTTTGCCGGTTCGCGTCTTTTTCAGTGATTTCAGAATGGCTTCCTCAGTTTTGGCATCTACTGCAGATAACGAATCATCTAAAATCAGCAGCTCGGGCTCTGTCATTAATGCACGAGCAATTGAAATCCGCTGCTTTTGTCCTCCTGATAATGACACGCCCCGTTCTCCAACAACTGTGGCGTAGCCTTCCGGAAAATTCTCGATGTCTCCGTGTATATACGCTAAAGCAGCTGCGTCTTGGACGTCCTGCAGGCTAGCTTCTGGTCGTGCAAATGCAATATTGCCGGCAATGCTTGTAGAAAATAAGAAATGGTCCTGGGGAACATAGCCGATTGCCTGCCGTAAGCGCTGCTTTTTATAAGCATCGATCGAGTATTTGCCAAACAAGATCGAGCCTTCGTAATTATCGAATTCGCGCAGCAACAGCCGGAGAATTGCCGATTTTCCGGAACCCGTCTTGCCGGCAATCCCCAAAGTTTCCCCGCGCTTGACTGTAAAATGAACATCCCGCAGAGCAGCCCGTTCATCTTCTGGAAATTTGAATTGCGTTAACGAAAAGACGAGATCACCGGAAGGAGCTTCATCGATGGCATCTTGCCGATCATCGATATCGATTGGTTCTGCTAACAATAGACGGATACGGTCATAAGAAGCACGGCCCCGCTCGACAATATTGAAGAGCCAGCCGAACGCGAGCATTGGCCACACCAATAAGCCCAAGTATGCCGTAAAGGCCACCAAATCGCCGATGGTCATATCCCCATTCACCACAAAATAAGAACCGAAACTAATGGTCAAAAAATAGCAGATGCCGATAATAGCGGATATTGTCGGGTCAAACAAGGAATCAACGCGTGCCACCTGGATGTTTTCATCTACGACATGCTGCGACAGCTTTGTAAAATCCTCAATGTCCTGTTGTTCCTGCCCAAAGGTCTTGATAACTTTCATTCCGGAAATACTTTCTTGTGTTTTGTCATTCAGTCCAGAGAAGGCTTGCTGTGCTCCATGAAATCGCTGGTGCATCAATTTCCCGTAATAATTGGTCATATAAGCCATCAAAGGCATTGGCAACAAGACAATCAAAGTCAATTTCCAATCGATGGTGATAGCCATGGCTGCGATGACAAAGCCGCCTGTCGCAATAGAATCGACCAACGTCAGTACACCTGCTCCGGCTGTTTGCTGTACCGCCTGCAGATCGTTTGTGGCATGTGCCATCAAATCACCGACGCGTCGCTTCTGATAGAAAGAGGGAGACATTTGGGTAAAATGCTGAAACAGCCGTTCCCGCAGATTTCTCGCCAACAGAATGGACGATCCAAAAATCAGTAGTCTCCATGCATATCTGAGCGCGTACATCAGCAGAGCTGCCGCAGCTAGAACCCCTAACCATTGCAGCAGGTACTCCATCGTCAATGTCCCTTGGCTGATTCGATCGACTACAAAACCAATGATTCGCGGAGGCAGCACCCCTAGAAAGGCAACAATCATCAACAAGAAAACACCTAATGCATACTGCTTTTTCCGTTCTTTAAAAAACCAGCCCAACTCCCAAAATACCCTCATGCTACTTTACCCCTTGCTTTTATATGTCTTTTCGCTTCGTTCCTTATGCGTTATGTACATCCGCATCTGGTAAAACTCTGCAATAAAATCAGGCACCCTGTATTCTTTATTTGCTCCAATACTCAAGATGAAGAATACAACGCTAAGTGAAGATTCTCTTTATTTTAGCAAAACTTGTAAACTATTAGAAAGAGAATATTTCGATTTCTAAAATAAATAAGACTAAAGGCCGACGTATTTTAGGATTGCCCTAAACTGCGCTTATAAACTTTTTAAAAAAAGACAAAAAAATAAAAGCCAATTTTCCATAGGGGAAGAGGAAAATTGGCTTTTATTGACCGAAAGCGGGTACCAAGCGCTGACGGCTTTATAGAGGTGGACTCTTTACCCGATGAGTTGCTTGGCAAGTCCCAATTGATGATGTACTTGTTCAAAACCTGTACCGCCCAGTGAGTTTCTTCGCTCTACTGCTGTCCGCGGCATCAACGTATTGTAAATGTCTTCATCGATCAGTGGACTCGCTTCCTGTAAATCAGCGAGAGGTAAGTCTTTTAGGAAATAACCGCGCTGGATACACGTGAAAACCAATTTCCCGGTAACGTCATGCGCTTCACGGAACGGCATGCCTTTAGCAGCCAGATAATCCGCCAATTCCGTAGCATTCGAGAAATCAGAATGAACGGCTTTTTCCATCGAATCTGTACGAACCGTCATGGTACGGATCATGCCTTCGAAAATCGGCAATGAGCCCAGCAAGGTATGGACCGTATCGAACATGCCTTCTTTATCTTCCTGCATGTCTTTATTATAAGCTAGCGGCAGACCTTTCAACGTGGTCAGCAAACCAAATAAATTGCCATATACGCGCCCTGTCTTGCCTCGGATTAATTCGGCCATATCTGGATTTTTCTTCTGCGGCATGATGCTTGATCCCGTTGAGAATGTGTCGTCGAGTTCAATAAAACGAAACTCTTCA
>JASLAI010000018.1 GCA_030147225.1 Planococcus sp. (in: firmicutes)
TGAAGAGTTAATTATTGTTCCGATTTTTCAAATGCTTCTTGATAACTGGCATTGATTTCTTCTAATTTCGCGTTTGTTGCTTCTTGATCCAAGAAAGTAGGCGACAACCAAGAATCTTCAATTTCTTTTTGGTAGTCTTCGTTCGCCACAACGCTCTCTATAGCTTCAGAGAATTTTGCTACGTATTCATCTGGCGTTTCTGGATCAAAGCCCCAGTAGAAAATTTTATCGATGACGATATCGATGCCCTGCTCTTTGAAGGTCGGGACATCAGGAGCTCCTTCAAGGCGTTCCTCTGCCATTACACCCAATGAAACCATGTCACCAGATTCGATATATCCGCTTACTAATCCAAGGGAAGTTGGCACAATGTCTACACGTCCTCCAAGAAGGGCTGCAATTTTATCAGATGCACCGCCGATATCTACAATATTGAATTCAACTCCTGCAAGTTCCTGGAACTGCAATGTTTGAATATAAGTCATAGACCCGATTTCAGTGGCCATGGTCACTTCTCCAGGATTCGCTTTTGCGTATTCAATCAATGAAGGAATGTCTTCAAACTTTCCATCTGCTGATGTTAGGAATGTGTTAGATTGGTCCAACACCCCAACACCCGCCATTTTGAATTCATCGTATGTGTAATCTGTTAATCCGAAAACATTATTCAAAAGTATGGAGTTGTGAAACGCTAAAACCGTTTGCCCATCAGGCTTGGCATCCAGCACTGTTTGCGTTCCTGTTGCGCCACCTGAACCGGTGACATTCGATACGACGATATTTGTATCAAGTTCTTTTTCCAAATACTTAGCCATAATCCGTGTATTTAAATCCGTGTCTCCCCCTGCTCCAGCAGGTACAACAACTGTGATCGGTCCTGCTGGATAATCAGCAGCAGGATCGCTGTCCGCATTCGCATCGCCGTCGGCTCCATCGCTGCCGCAAGCCCCCAAGAATAAAAGCGATGTTGCCAAAATGGAACCGAATAAAGTCTTTCTTAATGAATTCTTCATCTAATTTCCCCCTTTTTTTTATTTCAACGGGTCTAATCCCCATTAAAAACGAAGCCATTGGTAAGCACTTAAACGTTCAGCACACTGTTTCTTTTCTTCTTCTTGTGGTTGTTGTAAATCACAAAGATTACTGAAGCTGCCGCGACTAACAAGAAAGCTGCAGCAATTGGTGAAGTTAAGAATGGCATAAAATCACCCTGAGAAAGCATGAGCCCTCTCCGTAGATTAGTCTCCAGCAACGGCCCTAATATAAAGCCGAGAACAAGCGGTGTCAGTGGAAAACCGAACTTGATCATTAAATAACCCAAAACCCCGAAGAATAGCAACGCGCCTACATCAAACAATCTATTGTTAACTCCGAAAGCCCCTACCACACAAAGTGCAAGAATAATCGGGTAGAGAATATGCCGAGGAATGCTCAGTAAGCGGATAAATCCTTTCATCCCCATGAATAGGAAGAGAATCATGAAAATGTTTGCGATTAGTAGTGCTGCGAAAATTCCGTACACCACATCCCCGCTGTTTTGCATCAGCAACGGGCCTGGCTGCAAGCCATGTAATACCAGTCCGCCTAAAAGCATGGCCGTTACGGTATCGCCAGGAATCCCTAAAGAGATAAGCGGAACAAGCGCTCCACCTACTGCAGCGTTATTGGATGCTTCTGAAGCCACAACTCCCGAGGGGTTTCCTTTTCCAAACTCTTCCGGCTTTTTCGAAGAACTCTTCGCAGCCACATACGCAATAATATTTGAAGTACCGCCGCCGATACCCGGCAGAATACCGATACCGAGTCCGATGAGGCTTGAGCGTAAAAAGTTCCAGCCTTGCGCCATGTATTCTTTCAAGCTCACTCGGTAATTCACTTTAGCGAGTTTTGCATTTAAGCCTTTCTTAACTTTCTTTTCAGCCGCTAAAAAGATTTCTGATAAGGCAAACAACCCGATCAATACCGGAAGCAGGTTGAATCCTGCGTTCATGTCAGTGAATCCATATGTAAAACGCGGAAATGCATCAATAGGTGCTGCCCCTACCATGGCAAAAGAAATTCCCAGCAACCCTGCCATGATGCCTTTCGGCAAGGAGTCTCCTGATAAACTTGCGATTAAGGTTAAAGAAAATACCACGATGGCAAAAAATTCAAATGGTCCAAATTGCAATGCCACTTTCCCTAAAGGCGGTGCAATCATAATTAGGACGATGATACTGAGAAGCCCTCCGAGGAAAGAAGAAACAATCGCATAATTGAATGCCTTCCCGGGTTCACCTCTTTGCGCCATCGGATACCCGTCAAATGTTGTTGCGATTGATGAAGGTGTACCGGGAAGTTTCAATAAGATCGCCGGAATTAATCCACCTGAAACTCCACCGATGTATAAGCCCATCAAGAGTGACATTCCTGCAATCGGATCCATTCCGTAGGTAATCGGCAAACAAATGGCGACAGCCATGGTCGCAGTCAAACCGGGTATCGAACCGAAGACAAGCCCTAAAGCCACGCCGGCTGCGATAAGCATAATAATTTGCAATGTCATGACGGACCCGAAGCCCGCAAGTAGCATATCGAACATAATTTATCCTCCTTAGCCAATGATTCCAGTAGGAAGCATGACGTAAAATACATTGCGGAAAAGATAATAGATTGTTGCGGATGTAACAATGGAAATTAAAAGGAACAGCCAAATTTTTCTGTGAGTCACGTGACTCAATAACAGCATCTGCAAGAAAATATAAACGACGGTCATAATCAGGAATCCGACGTAAGACAGCAGCGCTACATATCCAATCATTAACGCTAAACTTATTAATACCGGTTTATAGCTTTTCTTTTCGGTTACAATCAATTCTTCTTCAAGTTCTTCTGGATCATTTATTTGTTCAGTTGCGGACTTGCTTTTCTTGAATCCGCTTACAGTAATGATTACACTGAAAATGGCCATTACTATCGCAATGATTTGGGGCATAAAAGCCGGACCCACTAAACTGGTCGTCAGGGCTTCAAAGCTGAAACTGGTAATAAACATGATAACGCTTACAACTAAGAGAAATGCTCCTGAAAATACGTCTTCGTATTTCGCCACCATACTGTTCCTCCTCAACATACTGTAGATTTAAAATATTCTGATTGTTAATATGTTTTATTGTAAGACAATATAGACTAACTGTCAACGAAGTATTTAAATTTTCTTACTCCTTTTAAAATTCTGTTTGAAAGAAAGGCGGTTTCTTCTATATAAAGCTTAAGAAATATAGAAGTAAAAAATAAGCACAGCTGGAATGGTGATAACCATTTCAGCTGTGCTTATCTTATTTCCTATCAATCATCTTAAACAGATTCATCCAGTAATTTTTCAATAATACCTTCAATTTCTTTTGGTTTTACGGTCGGGTCAAAACGATGGACCACATTTCCGTTGCGGTCGATCAGAAATTTAGTAAAATTCCATTGGATGTCAGAACTTTCCACCA
>JASLAI010000034.1 GCA_030147225.1 Planococcus sp. (in: firmicutes)
TACCTGATAATAGTCTTGATAAAGAACTTCTTCAATTTCCGCTTTAAATAAATAAATAGATCCAGTAATTGCTAAAAGCACAAGAAGCGGTGCAAAAATAACACCCGCATACAAATGCCATCTCCATATTGTTCGATATGTATTTTTACCGGATGATTTTCTGGCCGCCTTAACAGAGTTCGTTTTATCTGCGTTCATTACTTGCTCCTCTTTTCTCATATATACGTGTTTAATTAATTAACGTAAGAAATGTCATTTTAGATCTTTCTATATGCATGATTGATCAATTGAAGCTTAACAAGTAAAGGATTTAGACCCATAGGTAAAGAACGGGATGAATAACACAATCATTCATTTTCCATTCTTTTACTCTATTATGCAAGGTTCATTTGATAATCCTGCTGAAGAAAAGAGGTTCTTTATGAACGTTTCCGCAAACTTTTGAGTAATTGTATTAGATTTAGCACATGCAAAGGGCAATTGAAACGATTCCAAATGAATTTGATGAGCCATCCATTATAAAAATTAGCAGGTGCCCATAGATGGGCACCTGCTAATTGTAAAATACATAAAGCGAAAAACATGTAAAGAAAGATGAGTAATGAGGAAGTATATCACTTACCTTCTATTTATGAAGGACTTTTTCTTTTTTTCGAGAATTATAGAAGAGATTGGGGGAGATTAAAAGTGAGAACAGAAATAGTCAAACAAAACAAAAAAAGCTGGAATACCGTTGCAGATCATTTTAATGGTATTGATGCTTTGCCGAGTTTTGGACCCTTTTCCCAAACCGATATCGAACTCAACCTATTTGATTCAATCACGTGTAAAAAGGTTCTTGATATAGGATGCCGAAGCGGCCATTCATTAGCGTATATGAAAGAGAAAGACGCAGCCGAATTATGGGGTGTCGATTTTTCGGAGAGACAAATCGACATCGCACAAGAAACCTTAAAAGGACTGAAGGCAAATCTGCATTGTGCAGCTATGGAAGAAGACATCGGATTGCCCAAATCTTATTTTGACATTGTCTATTCCATTTACGCAATTGGATGGACACTAGATTTAGAAAGCACATTTAAACTGATCCATTCTTATTTGAAACCAGACGGCTACTTTATTTTTAGTTGGGATCATCCACTTTACGCCCATTTACATAGTGAGAATGGCATTCTCTCATTAAAAGACTCTTATCAAGATGAAGGCATGACAAGGTATGAAAAATTTAAGGGAGAAGATGCACCCGTCTCTATTCCAAATAGGAAATTCAGCACCTATTTAAATGCTTTAGTTCAAGCAGGGTTTTTAATTGAAGAAGTTGTTGAAACAGACGTCCCTCATCACCTTAAGAATGTAGAGACAGAAGTTTCCGATCGTTATTATTCTCTTTATAAAGCACAGCGGTTTCCGACTTCTATGATAATCAAAGCCAGAAAATAACAAGCCACTTACTGTCGGTCTATAAGAATCCAGTATGGAAATTTTCGTACTGGATTTTAATTTTGATTTATTCGTCCCATTAAAACTGTATTGTAGTAATGGCCATCAGATAAAAGTTTATCCTCCTTTAAAATGCCTTCCACTCCAAACCCATGTTTTTTATATAACATTACGGCTTTAACATTGGTTTCAAGAACACTTAAAGTCATTTTTTTAATCTGGTTTGCATCTGCCCACCGAATCGACTCTATTAATAGATGCTGCCCTATGCCATATCCCCAATATTTTTTTAATACAGCCACACCAAATTCAGTTTGATGATATGTTCTTTTCAACTGTTTTCCTGCACATCGTGAAAATGCTGCCAGCTGCCCATCAGTTTCAGCTACCAAAAAAAGACTGTTGAACGTATTACTATCATCTCTGATGATTTTGGCAAACCCGGCTTCATCTATGTAGGCTTCGCCTTTTTCCCTGTCTAAGTTTTCTGTTTCTCCATCAACTTGAACCCTTAATTTTGACAATGCTTCAGCATCTTTTTCAACTGCTGATCGTATAGTGTACGAAAAGTGGTTATTTTCAACTTCCATTTTGTCAATCTGCATAAAAACCTCCCGAGCTTTTTCCTATTTAAAGCAAACCCTTCTTAAATCTGAAGGAACTTGCAGTCGAACCTAAACAACGCTTTCTTTAGTTTCGTGTGCATCTTCCTGATACCATCTGGTGTAGGTCGGATTCAAGACAGCAATGGAATATAAAAAAGCGGTAATTAACATGATGACAGCAAGCGAAGCGATAGTCAGTTTTAAAGAAACGAAATCAGCCAATAACCCGATTGCCAAGATAAAGACGATTTGGAAAACGCTTTGAATCAACTGAAATATGCTTGTCACTCTGCCCATGACAGAAACAGGTATGTTATTTTGATAAAAAGTTGTGATGCCTGCATTCAGGAAAACATTAAAAAACCCGAGAATGATAAAGCCGACTGTAACCGAGGCGAAAGACCAAGAAAAAGCGTAAATGAGATAACCAGCAGTCATCATAAGCAATCCAACTACAATCATGGATCGGATAGAGATTTTTTCAGAAAAAATTGAGAGCAAAAGCGCTCCGCTCACTGAACCGATTCCAGTGATGCTGATAAGCAAGCTGTATTCCACTTCCGACAAACCGATGACTTGCTGGGTGAAAACAACTTCTTGCACATCCATTGCAAAAGAGAACAGCATAACTGCCAGAAAACCTAAATAAATCGCTGTCACATATTTTCTCTTAGCCATAAAAGCAAAGACAACTGTGAAATCTTTAGCCACTTGAGCAGGAGTTAATGCTGGAATTTTCTCTTGATCAATTTTTTCGGTATCAGGCAGCAATGTCAAGAGCAAAGCGGCAACTAAAAAGAACCCCGCGTTCAGCCACAATGTTACGGTAATATTGGTCAATAGAATGAGAGTACCCCCAATAGCCGGTCCGATAATGAAGGCGCTGGATGAAGTAAATGAACGAAGCGAATTGAATCGCTTTCTTTTTTGAGAAGGAACCAGCATGGTGACATACGTCATTGAAGCCGGTCCGAAAAAAGCTTTGGCCATACTAAGAGCAATAAGAATCGTATAAACCACGAAAATGCTTGGCGCAAAAGGAATCAAAGCAATGAATAAGGCTCGCAGTATGTAAGTAACCATGACAACTTTCTTTTTGCTGCGATAATCAATAAAGCTGCCGGTCCAGAACTTGGTCACAATATTGGTCAACGGGCTGACAACCCATAAACCAGCTACTGCCGCTGCAGATCCTGTCATCTGATAGACGATGATGTTTATCGCAACCAGATAGATGAAATCGCCAACGCTCGCGATCCCTAAGGAACCCAGCAAAATTCCCGGTGTTTTCCACTCTTTCAATTTCGGTTTCACAGCCTCTCCTCCTATTGGCAACAGCTTATCATTCTGCTCTAATTGAAAATTCCATTTATATAGAAATAGTATATCACTTTTATATTCCATAATAAGTAAAATTAAACAGACTAAAAAATGCGTTAATAGGTATCAGACGTATCGATTCAATGAATCTTCGGCACAATCACACCACTGCCCTCCAGCACATCCTGTTCTTTCAGGTGCTGAAGAAAATAGCAGGTTTCATTCTCAAAAATAATCATCTGGTTTTCGTCTTGATCAGGAGTACAAAAAGGACAATTCGCTTCATAAGACATAAATGATCCACCTTTCGATTTCTCTTTACATTTTTTGGGGCGCCTGGATTCCCAGTAACCTTAACCCTTCCTTTAGAACAATTGCTACTGACTGAACCAAAGCTAAACGGCTCTCTTGTTCATCGTCTTCTTTTAAGATTTTCACATGGCTGTAATAGGAATTGAATTCCTGAGCCAATAAAATGAGGTGTTTGGCAATCTGGGAAGGCTCAGTTTGATGAAAGCTTTTTTCAATGATTTCAGGAAATGCCAGCAATAATTTGATGATGGGCCAGCTGTAAGAATCACTCAACCCCATTGGATTGAGTTGATTAAAGTCGATCGTTGACTTTGACAATATTGAACAGGCCCTCGCATGCGTATACTGAACATATGGACCCGTTGCACCTTCAAATCTCAACATGTCTTCAAGAGAGAATTCAATATGGTTCTGGCGTTCATTTTTCAAATCATGGAAAATGATTGCCCCGACTCCAACCATTTTTGCAATTTCATCTTTGTCTACCAAGGCGGCGTTTTTTTCTGCAATGTTTTGCCCCGCAAGTTCGATTGCCTCGTTGATGACTTGCTCGAGCAACACCACTCCCCCCTTTCTAGTCGACATCTTCTTGCCATTCTTCAAAATAAAGCCGAAAGCTATATGCTTCATCTCTTTTGGCCACTCATATCCTAATTTCTCAAGAACTACAAACAATTGTTTAAAATGAAGAGTCTGCTCTTGTCCTACGACATAAAATGATTTATCAAAATGATAATTTCTATGTCTGTACAATGCTGCCGCTAAATCCCGTGTACCGTATAAAGTCGCGCCATCAGATTTTCTAATCAGGAGTGGTGGCAGGTTATAATCACTCAACTCAACAACATCAGCACCCTGGGATTGAACCAACAATTGCTTGTCTTCAAGAAGTTCTATTACTTCTCCCATTTTGTCGTTGTAAAAAGCTTCTCCATTATATGAATCAAATTTTATATTCAGCAGCTGATAGATTTTAGAGAATTCTTGAAGCGACTCGTCACGAAACCACTTCCATAGTTTTTCTGCTTCTTCATTGCCGTTCTCGAGCTTCTTGAACCACAATCTGGCTTCGCTCTCCAATTCTGGATTCTTCTCAACTTCCTGATGAAACTTCACGTATAAACTTAATAACTCTGCAATCGGCGCATTTTTCACTTGCTCTTCATTTCCCCAAAGCTTATAAGCCGTGATCAGTTTGCCGAACTGAGTTCCCCAATCACCTAAGTGGTTTATACGAATTGCTTTGTATCCACATTTCTCAGAGATATTCGCCAGCGAGTTGCCGATAACTGTGGAACGCAGATGGCCCATAGAGAAAGGTTTTGCAATATTAGGAGAAGAAAAGTCTAAAGTCACCGTCTTTGTCTGCCCTATTGCTGAAGCTCCATAATCAGACTGCATGGACAACACAGTTTTTACTGTTTCTGAACTAACAATTAATTTATTGTAAAAACAATTCAAATAAGGTCCTTCCGCCACCACTTTTTCAAATAGCGGATGAGTGATTGTCTGTGCCAACTCTTCCGCTATTTTTGCAGGAGACTTCTTCATTGGCTTAGCTAAGGTAAAGCAAGGAAAAGCCGAGTCACCTTGCCAGTCAAATTTTGGTTCTTCGATTAGTTCAATGATTTTATCAAGTTCAACCAGCCCATCTAATGCCAAAGCAATTTCCTCAGCATATGTTTTCAATAACTCCATAACATTACCTCCTTTTTTTGTGAAAATAAAAAAGCCCGTCTCTGTATATTTAAATACAGAGACGGGCTTTTCCCGCGGTACCACTCTTTTTGTCCATGAACATATGAACCATCTTAACAAGATAACGGGATTTCCCGACAATGCCCTACTGATAAAGTTCAGGCCGTTTCTCAGAAGTGCGCTTCGTTGCAATAAATACCCTCGGGCTCCCACTCTCCCCGATTCGCTGTCGTATCTATTTGCAAGTACTCTCTTCGTCGCAGAATTTACATATTTTTCAATCATCATATCTTAACTATTCACGTTAGTCAAATAAGTCTTACAAATTTAGAATACTTTACCTTTAATATTACATAATCGGTGGCCTAATAGGTTATTGCTCTTTTGGTTTATTAGCTAAAGTTGGTTACTTCCCAAAAAATAAAATAACATTTCCCTGTCTTCTGTATAGCTTAAGTTAATTGATCGTATTTCCGTAGGTGTTTTCCAAGCAACTTTTTCGATGGCATCGTCTGGATCGTTATAAGATATTTCTCCACCCATTGGGATGCATAGAAAATAGAAT
>JASLAI010000072.1 GCA_030147225.1 Planococcus sp. (in: firmicutes)
AACAATTCTTCCAGAAATGGAATCGCGGTTGGGCGAACCGATTGAAACGGAAATCTCATCTTTTACTCAGTTCACTCCAGCTGAAGAACGTCATCAAAAATACTATTTGAAACGCTATCCTAAAGCACTTGAACAACTGAAAGTCCTGTATCCGGACAACGGGTTTTTAACGGATTCGACTTTCGCTGCACGACTTAACGGTTTCGTGAAAGGCTTCGGTACAAAAGACAGTGTGTTGAAAGAAATTTCGCAATGGAGCATTGGGGAAAACGAGAAGGCTTGTTTGACTGAGTTTTTTACTTTGATGAAATGGTGATTAAAAAAGGGCGTTCAGCTCCAGATATGCCTGAATAACCAGGAGGGATATCATGGATTTACTTCCGACAGATTATGTGGAAATTGTCACGCGCTTATTGGCGGCTGCTCTTTTCAGTGGGCTGATAGGCGTTGAAAGAGAGGCGAAAAGCCAGCCGGCAGGTCTGCGAACGCATTTACTGGTAGGAATAGGTTCCTGTCTCATGATGATTCTGTCAATAACAGGCTTTGATTCTTTTATCAACAGAGACAATAGCACCATTCGGTTCGATCCATCGCGTATCCCCTCTTATGTCATCAGCGGCATCGGATTCTTGGGAGCGGGCACCATTATTGTTCATCGCGGTTCCGTTAGGGGACTCACAACGGCTGCATCTGTATGGGTTGCTGCAGGGCTGGGCCTGACTGTTGGTGCAGGCATGTATTTTTCGGCATTTTTGACTACGGTTATTGTTCTGGTGACTTTGTATGTTTTATATCATATCGAAAGTAAATTCTTTAAAAACCGTTTAAAGAAAAGTGTGGCAGTTACTGCCGAAGACCGGGAAGCCGTTTTTTCTGAGTTGACAGCCGTATTTGAAGAATTGGATATGAATATCGCTGAATTTCAAATTGAAAACACTATTTCTTATAATGAGAAAAACTTTTCAACCTATAATTTCACAGTTAGTGAAGGGAAAATTGATAATGAAATAAAGTTAGTTCGGAAATTATATGAGGTCAATGGGGTAAGCAAGGTAATCATATGAAGAAGAAAAAACCGAATGAATCGATCTTCGGTTTTTTTTAATGGGTTTGACCACAAAGGAATACGCGTTACATAAATAGAACATAATCTATGCAGTCTTTTTAGACAAAAAGAAGAGGTGATATCTAGTGGATCAAACAACATTGGTTTTGGCTTTGCTGCCGATTCTCGTTATTCAACTTGCTTTAATGATTTTTGCTCTCGTAGATTTAATTAAAAACCCCAATCCCAATGGTCCAAAATGGATGTGGGGCATCGTCATTGTTGTCATTAATATTATCGGACCCATTCTGTATTTGGTATTGGGGAGGAGAAATTATTGAATATCGTTGAAGTAAAAAGGTTGACGAAGCGTTATGGACAGGAAAACGCGGTCGAAGAGCTTTCTTTTAAATTGGAACAAGGGACTGCTACTGCTTTAATTGGACCAAATGGAGCCGGGAAAACGACGAGCTTGTCGATGCTAGCTGGTCTCTTGACCCCTACGAATGGAGATATTGCACTAGCTGAGGGATTGACAATCGGTTTTCTTCCCCAATATCCGCAATTCTTTCCTTGGTTGACAGCTCTTGAGTTTACAGAGATGGCTGCAAAATTAAGTGGGGTTGAAGTTGCAAAAGCGAGATCGCAGGCAACCCGCACACTGGAATTTGTAGGCCTTGGATCTGCTATGAATAAAAAAGTCGGTACTTTTTCAGGCGGTATGAAGCAGCGTCTTGGCCTTGCACAAGCAATTGTCCATCAGCCGAAGCTTCTTCTTCTCGATGAACCGATTTCAGCCTTGGACCCGACCGGACGCAGAGAAATCATGGATTTACTTAAGTCCTTGCAGCAGGACACGACAATTCTTTATTCTACTCATATTTTGAACGACGCAGAAGAAATGACAGATCAACTGCTATTTATGAAAGGCGGATGTTTGATTGAACAGGGATCATTGCGGGAAGTTAAGAAGCGGCATGCCAACCAACGGATCCGAATCCGTTTTCGAAACAATCCCAATGCTTTGGCATTTGCAGAGAAGCATTTGTGGAAATCCGAAGTTAACGAGAATTCCGTTTTTCTTCCTGTTTCCGAAAATGGTCCGAACATGCAACAGGTTCTTCACGTACTGGCTTCTGAAAAAGAGGACATTATAGGTGTCGAATTTGAAACAGCGTCTCTAGAGGAAATCTTTTTAAAGGTGGTCGCTGCCAAATGAAGGACTTTACTATTTTAATGCACAAAGAGTGGCGAGAAAACGTCCGAAATTACAAGATTTATTGGATACCGGCAATTTTTATCCTTTTAGGAATCACAGAGCCTGTAGTTAATTATTTTCTTCCTCAAATCTTGGAGTCATCCGGCGGGTTGCCGGAAGGAACGGTTTTTGAATTACCGACACCGCCGCCTGAACAGATCATGATGGCAGTCATGGAACAATTTCAAACCATCGGGATAGTTGTGCTGATCCTGGCTTATATGGGGACAATAGCTGGAGAACGAAAAAGCGGAACGGCCACACTGTTGTATGTTCGTCCATTATCGTTTCCATCCTATTTTCTAAGCAAATTGGTTATGGCAGCTATTGTTTCCTTAATCGGCGTTTGGCTTGGCTTTTTGGCTGGGTATTATTATACTTTGTTGTTTTTCGGAAACCTTGAAGTGGTAAAGCTCATTCAAATGGTGGGAACCTACAGCGTCTGGGTGCTGCTTATTCTCGCGGTTGTCTTAGCTGCAAGTGCCGCTTTACCAAATGGTGGCCTTGCAGCGGCATCCGCATTTGCGGTGTATTTGCTTGCGCAATTAGCAGATGGATTATTCGGAACGAATTGGTCTGTTTCACCAGTGAAAATTCCTCAATACGCAGCTGCTTGGTTGACAGGAAAACCAGATAGCGGCAGCCTCGGAGGCGCTATCGCAATTGCTCTACTCATTATTATCCTTTTATCCGGTTTTAGCAGCTGGATAGCTTGGAAAAACAAAGCTAGAACGAAAGTCTAGTTTAAAATGACGCAAAGGAGTTAGCGCATATGCTGCATCACATTGAACTTAATGTATCGAATTTAGAGGAATCCAAATCGTTTTACACAGAGTTGTTGCCTCCGCTCGGATATGCATTGTTTCAAGAATGGGAAAATGGCTTCAGCTATAAATCAGGTCCTGCCTATATCGTCTTTGTACAGACTGAAGAAAGATTTCTGCAGACTCTATACCACCGCAAGGAAACAGGTTTGAATCACTTGGCATTTCATGCAGATTCGCGCGCGCAAGTGGACGAGATGACTAAAAAAATGCGACAATGGGGTGCACATGTTCTATATGAAGATTTTCATCCTTACGC
>JASLAI010000139.1 GCA_030147225.1 Planococcus sp. (in: firmicutes)
TGCCGATCAACTGGCTTGCCGCGCACCGCCTCAAGTATGAAGAACATCAGACGTCCTCCATCCAATGCCGGAAGCGGCAGCAAGTTCATGATGCCGAGATTTATGCTGAGCATGCCTGCCCAGCTCATTAAAGTAAAGAACCCATATTTCGCCACTTCTTCCGTAGTCTTGTATATTCCCACTGGACCTGATAATGCATCAATTGTAAACTGGCCAGTTACAAGCATTCCTAATAGACGGAAGATCTCTTTAAACCAAAACACTGTCTGTTCAGCGCCGTAAACAAACGATCCAAGGAAATCTTTTTCTACCGGGCTTTGGTAAAGGACACCGATCACACCAACCGGTTCCGGCGATTCTTCTGATACTTCAGGAGTGATCGTAAAACTCAATGGTTCTCCGTTGCGTTCTACTTCAAAATCCAAGGGATTGCCGGCGTTATTCTGAACCGATTCAACCAGTTCGTCCCATGTGCCGATTGGATTCCCTTCAATTTCTGTAACCAGATCGCCATTTTGCATTCCAGCTTCAGCTGCTGGACTTTCTTCCGTCACTTCAGTGATTACCGGTTCAAAAGTCGGGATTCCTTGCATCATACCAAGTGCTGTAAAGATCAGGAATGCCAAGATAAAGTTGAATAACGGCCCAGCAAAAATTGTCATAAACCGCTTTCCGACTGTTTTTGAATCAAACTGTCTGTCGTAAGGCGCCAAAATGGTCTCTCTGCCATTCTCCTCAATCACCGCATCACGTGCAACTTCAATGCGTACCAGCTTTTCTTCTTCATCATAACCTTTAATCCACAGCTCTTTCTCCAAATCCGCTTCCTCTACTTCAAGAAACAGAATTTCCGGATAAACATGCTTTTGGTTCATGATGATTTTTTTAGCTTGGCCTTCTTTGTTTAATAGAACACCGATGCGATGACCTGCTTGAAGGTGGATGGTATCCATGTCTTCGCCTGCCATGCGCACGTAGCCTCCTATCGGCAACAAACGCAAAGTATAAAGGGTTTCCCCTTTGGTGATACCTAAAATTTTTGGTCCCATGCCAATTGCAAATTCACGGACAAGAATACCGGACCGCTTCGCAAAAAGAAAATGGCCAAATTCATGGAAAAATACTAAAGCACCGAAAATTATTATAAACGAGATAACTGTTTCCATATTGAACCCACCTTTTTAAAGAGAAACTCGCTCAGTACGACTTCTTCAGTCCCATTGAGTGTTAGTTGATCTACTGACCGTTAAAGCGGGATAAACTTATTCGGTTTTGATCTTTAGTTATTTTAGCATGTTTTTTACAGATTTTCTTGTCTCAGCATCTACATGCAAAATCGTTTCAAGATCAGGATTAGCTAAGACTTCATGCTGATCCATAGCACGTTCAATCATTTCCTCAATCTGCAGGAATTTGATTTTTTCATTGAGGAATAAAGCTACTGCCTGTTCGTTGGCAGCATTTAGAACCGTTGTCATGGTCCCACCTGCAATGCCGGCATCAAAAGCCAGCTGCAAAGCACGGAAACGCTCGTAATCCATTTCCTGGAAATTCAACTTTCCAATTTCCGCTAAATTCAACCGTTTTGCTTGTGGCCGTGGAAGACGGTCGGGATAAGACAAAGCATATTGGATCGGCACCCGCATATCAGGTGTTCCCAACTGAGCCATGACGCTGGTATCGTGAAACTCGACCATGGAATGGATAATACTTTCACGATGGAGTACTACGTCAATATCCGCATACGCGAAATCAAAAAGGACATGCGCTTCGATTACCTCAAGGCCTTTATTAACCATCGTAGCGGAATCAATAGTAATTTTCGATCCCATCGACCAATTGGGATGGTTTAGCGCATCCTGTACGGTAACATTTTTCAATTGATCGCGCGTCAGATCGCGGAAGCTGCCGCCGGATGCCGTTAAAATCAGCCGGCTGGCTTGACCAATCTTTTCACCATTCAGTGCCTGAAATAGCGCTGAATGCTCACTGTCAACCGGGAGAATGACCGCACCGTAATGTTTAGCACTATCCATTACCAAGTGTCCGGCAGTTACCAATGTTTCTTTATTGGCTATTGCGATCGTACGACCAAGCTTAATTGCTTCAAGTGTCGGTTCAAGACCTACACTGCCAAGAACTGCATTGACTAGAATATCCGCATCGTAGACGGCAATTTCTGAAAGCCCCTCAGCGCCTGTAACGAACGAGACAGCCGGATACTCCATTTTCAATTCTTTAGCATCTTCAGCTCGTTGGACACAAACTATTTCCGGTTTGAACTCAGCGATTAACTTGCGGGTGATGTCCATATTTTTTCCAGCAGAAAATCCAATCAATGAAAATTCTTGTGGGTGTTCACGAATAATATCAGCTGTCTGTACACCGATTGAACCGGTTGCACCCAGCAGGATGATTTTCTTAATCATTCAGCAATTTCCTTTCTTAGATGAAATGTAATAAGTGAAGCAAAGGCATTACAAACAAGATGCTGTCAAAGCGATCCAGAATTCCACCATGCCCTGGTAAGATTGAGCCCGAATCTTTCACGTTAAAATGACGTTTTAATGCAGATTCTACCAAATCACCCATTTGCCCAAAAATAGAAGCGATGATTGTTACGATGATGATTAGGAAGATCGAATGATTTAACGGAATAAAGTAATTGAAAACCAACGCGATGCCAATTGCCCAAATGATTCCTCCTACAAACCCTTCAATCGTTTTGTTGGGTGAAATTTCTGGCCATAGCTTCCGTTTCCCAATCTTGCGGCCTGTGAAATAAGCACCTGAATCGGTAAACCACACGACAAGCAATGCAAAAATCAAGAAACTAAGGCTCGCTTCACGTGTTTCGATGAAATAATAGAATCCGATGCCTACATATAATGTGCCTAAAACAGCAAATGCAGCATCATCAAAAGTGAAACTGTTTTTCACGATTACTGTATGTATTAATAAGAGAATGACGGCTAAAAATGCAAATTCAATTTTTTCATAACCTGTCCATTCAAACATCTGGACTGCCCATTGATCAGGCAGCATGAATGCATAAAGCGCCAATAGAGAAATAAGGCCGGGAATGCTCATTAAGCTCCGGCCCTTCATTTTCAAAAGTTCCTGCAATGCTACTGTGCCCAGTAAATAAACAAGCAAGATAAACGGAACGCCTCCATAGACGACAAAAGGGATGAAAAGAGCCGCTGCAATGACGCCCGTTATAATCCTTTGTTTCATTTCACTTCGTCTCCTTTCAACCCTCCATACCGGCGATTGCGCTTCTGGTAATTCCCAATCGCTTCCAGTAAGGAATCTTCGTTAAAGTCGGGCCATAAGGTTTCCGTGAACCAAAACTCCGTGTAGGCCAATTGCCAAAGCATAAAATTGCTCAAACGAACTTCTCCGCTTGTACGAATGAGTAAATCTGGTTCGGGCATACCTTTGGTCATAAGACCTCCCGAAATAAGATCTTCGTTAATATCACATACATCCAATGTTCCTGCAGCAACTTGAGCTGCGATATCTTTTACAGCGTCGACAATTTCTGCACGGCTGCCGTAGTTTAAGGCGAAGTTCAAGACAAGCCCTGTATTATCTTTCGTTGCCTCTTTTGCTTTCTTTATGGCTCTGAGTGTGTGCAAAGGCAAATTGTGATGATACCCCATCATCTCCACTCTCACATTTTCTTCTATCAATTCAGGAAGAAAAGTCGTTAAAAATTCTTCAGGCAAACGCATCAAAAAATCCACTTCGATTTTTGGCCGCTTCCAATTTTCAGTAGAAAATGCATATAAGGTCAATACACTGACCCCAAGTTCGTTGGCGAGCTTCGTCACTTTTCGGACCGTTTTCATTCCTTCGTGGTGGCCCGCAACTCGTGGTAGCGAACGTTTTTTTGCCCAACGTCCATTGCCGTCCATGATGATTGCAATATGAGCCGGAACTGCTTCGTTCGAAATCAAAACTGAGCGATCCCCATTTTCCAAGACCAAATCAGTATTTCGTTTTAATAGTTTATTAAACATAGTTAATCCTCCACCTATTACAAATCGGCATGTCTATTGCTTATCATATCAAAAAAAACGGCATTGTGCGCTTCTTTAAAAAGACTGCGTTAATTTTTGGCATGAAAAAGCGTCCTGCTTAACAGGACGCTCAACATGAAACGAAGTTCGAATTAAACTTCCATAATCTCTTTTTCTTTATCTTTAGCCATTTGATCGATTTTTGCGATGTTATCGTCTGTCAATTTTTGAACGTCATCTGAATAGCCGCGCAAGTCATCAACTGTGATTTCGCTTTTCTTCTCAAGCTTTTTGAACTCATCATTGGCATCACGACGGATGTTGCGGATTCCGACTTTCGCTTCTTCCGCTTCTTTTTTAACTTGTTTCACAAGATCTTTACGGCGCTCTTCCGTCAAAGCTGGTACTGCTAAACGAATTACTGAACCGTCATTTGATGGGCTTAAGCCCAAGTCAGATTTAAGAATCGCTTTTTCGATATCGCCAAGAACTGATTTATCATACGGTTGAATCATGATCAACCGTGCTTCAGGAATAGAGATCCCAGCTACCTGGTTGACCGGAGTTGGAGAACCGTAATAATCAATCGTCAATTTATCTAAAATTGATGGAGTCGCACGTCCAGCACGGATCGAAGCTAAATCGCGTGAAAAAGCTTGAATTGCATTGGTCATTTTAGATTTCGTGTCATTCATCACTGATTTCGGCATTATATTGTTCTCCTCACTACTGTCCCGATTTTTTCTCCGAGTACAGCCCGTTTTATATTTCCATTTTCCATAATTGAGAATACTACGAGTGGGATATCATTGTCCATACAAAGTGTCGAAGCAGTCGAATCCATTACCTGCAAGCCTTGTTGAATCACTTCAAAGTAAGAAAGTTCTTCATATTTCACAGCTTCGGAATTGGTCTTCGGATCAGCTGAGTAAACGCCATCAACATTGTTTTTCGCCATTAAGATGACATCGGCTTCAATCTCCGCCGCACGCAATGCTGCTGTCGTATCAGTGGAGAAATAAGGATTTCCGGTACCTGCTGCAAAAATGACAACCCGCTTTTTCTCTAAATGGCGGATCGCTCTTCTGCGGATATAAGGTTCAGCTACTTGGCGCATTTCAATGGATGACAATACACGAGTTTCGACGTCTTGTTTTTCCAATGAATCCTGTAAAGCCAACGAGTTCATGACTGTTGCCAGCATGCCCATGTAATCAGCTGTTGCCCGGTCCATTCCCATTTCAGAACCGACTTTGCCTCTCCAGATATTGCCGCCGCCAACCACTACTGCGACTTCAACTCCAAGTTCCACCACTTCTTTTACTTGGCTTGCTACTGATTTGATAATTTCAGGGGACAATCCGAAACCTTGTCCTCCCGCCATTGCTTCACCACTTAGTTTTAATACAATGCGTTTATATTGCTGAACACTCATCGGTACCCTCCATTACATAGTTATTGAAAAAATAGGGAACACATTCTCGTGTTCCCCAAGATAAATCATATAATAAACGTTCTTATTTTTTGTTAACTTGGCTCATAACTTCATCAGCAAAGTTGTCTTCACGTTTTTCGATTCCTTCTCCAACTTCATAACGGATGAATTCTTTAACAGATCCACCAGTTGAAGCTGCAAAATCACGAACTTTTTGGTCAGAGTTCTTAACAAATGCTTGGTCAAGCAAGCAGATGTCTTCGAAGTATTTACCAAGGCGGCCTTCAACCATTTTAGCAACAATTTTCTCTGGTTTGCCTTCGTTCAATGCTTGTTCAGTCAATACACCGCGCTCGCGTTCTACTTCTTCAGCAGAAACTTCGTCGCGTGAAATGTATTTAGGGTTCAATGCAGCAATGTGCATTGCGATGTCGCGTGCAGCATCTGAATCCGTTGAGTTCTCAAGAACCACAAGAACTGAAATTCGTCCGCCCATGTGCAGGTAAGGACCGAAAGCGTCTGCATCTGTTTTTGTACGTACTTCAAAGCGGCGCAAAGTGATTTTTTCACCAATTTTAGCGATTGCGTTTGAAATGTGATCTGCAACAGTCAAGCCGTTAGACATTGTTGAAGCATTAGCTTCTTCAACTGTAGCAGGTTTAGTCGTGATCAAATGCTCACCCAACTCTTTTACAAGTGTTTGGAAGCCTTCGTTTTTCGCAACAAAGTCAGTTTCTGCGTTTACTTCAAAGATTACTGCTTCATTATCTTTTACAAGAATTGAAGTAGTCCCTTCAGCTGCAATGCGGTCAGCTTTTTTAGAAGCGCTTGAAAGACCTTTTTCACGCAAGAAATCGATAGCCGCTTCCAAATTACCGTCTGTCTCTACTAAAGCTTTTTTGCAATCCATCATACCTGCGCCTGTTTTAGCGCGCAATTCTTTTACCATTTGTGCTGTAACTGCCATGATTAAATTCCTCCTTCATAATTTGTAACCATTTTCTCAAAAAAAGGTGATAAGAGGGGTTGGCCGCTTATCACCTGTGTAAATTACGAATTACTCAGCAGATTCAGCTTGAGTTTCTTCTTCTTCTTCCGGTTTTGATTCAAGCAAAGCATCCGCCATTTTACCAGTTAGCAATTTAACTGCGCGAATTGCATCGTCGTTTGCAGGAATAACATAATCGATTTCATACGGATCACAGTTCGTATAAACGATACCAACGATTGGAATGTTCAATTACAATTCTTAAGCAACTGCAATGCGATCTTTACGTGGTTCAACAACGAACATTACGTCCGGTAGTGAACACAAATCACGGATACCGCCAAGGAATTTAACAAGGCTTTCGTGTTTTTTTTTCTACTGAACAACTTCTTTTTTCGGTAGAACTTCGAAAGTTCCATCTTCTTCCATGCGCTCGATTTGTTTCAAACGGTTCACACGTTTTTGGATTGTACCGAAGTTAGTAAGTG
>JASLAI010000177.1 GCA_030147225.1 Planococcus sp. (in: firmicutes)
TTTCCAGATCACATTGAAAAATCGGTGCTCTTGCCTGCTGTTCAATCTTCCAATGAAGAAATTTCAACTAACATCGCTGTGAATGCGATAAAAACAACCATTAATGAGATGACCATTGTGAACATTGCGCTTCAACTCCTACCAAGTTTTGAATCCTTCTGAGCCTGGTGGTGCATGGTGGATCATATGGCTTAACGGGATCGCATAGGCAATCAAAATAAGCGCAATGGCGAGGCCAATCCAGATCCACCAGTTTTCCAGCCATTTGGGTGTATGGCTCATATCGCTTTCTGCCAACGGAAAATCGACTACATCTTTTGGCTCAATAGCTTTTGGCGAGAGGAACATCGTCATAACAACGATGTAAATGAGAATCATGGCGGAAAGAAATAAAATGCTTCCACCGATGGCCATCGTGACATGATTCGTCAAAATGCCATCAAACCATTCCATTGCCGCTGGATGATTGTTATAGCCGGAATAGGCTGTTCTTCTTGGAGCGCCAAGAAGACCTAAAAGATGCTGCGCTGTTGACATCAAGAGCATACCAATTGACCAGGTAACGATTTGGACCAGTCCAAGCACCTTCATGGACTTGGTGAATTTTCTTCCGCTCAAATAAGGAATCAGCCAGAACGTCAATCCCATGAACGTCATAGCCACTGGAGTCCCAACTGTAATATGGAAATGTCCGACAATCCATAATGTGTTGTGTACCACTTCGTTCAACTGGAAGCTGGCATTGATAATTCCGCCAGCTCCACCCGGAATAAAAAACGCCATGGCAATGAAAATGGAGGTAAAGCGAATATCTTTCCACGGCAATTTCGTGAACCATCCGAAAAGACCTTTCCCGCCATTTTTGCGTCCTGCAATTTCAAATGTTGCGAACATCGAGAACGCCGTCATCAAGGACGGTACGATGACCATAAACGTCAAGACCACCTGAAGGAATTTCCAGAAGTTTGAAATACCGGGCTCTGTCAGCTGGTGGTGAAAGCCCACCGGAATCGAAAACAGGATAAACAGTACAAAAGACAGACGTGCCAAGGAGTCACTGAATACTTTTACACCTAGAATTTTCGGTACGATAACATACCAAGCCATGTAAGCTGGCAGCAGCCAGAAGTAGACCAAAGGATGTCCGAAAAACCAGAACAAGGTGCGGCTGAGTTCCACATCGATTGTATCGGTCCAGCCGAATGCCCAAGGGATGTACTGGAACAGCACAGTAGCCACGACGCCCAGACAAGCAATGATCCACATGATGATAGTCGTAATGGTCATGAACGCAAATAACGGGCTTAACTGACCTTTATTATTTCTTCGCCACACTCTGTAATGTCCGACCAGTGCGAAGCTGCTGATCCATGTTCCGATTATCACCAATGCAAGCCCTACATAATAAAACCCACTTGCCTTCAGCGGTGCATAAAAGGTGTACATGACGGACGCTTGTCCTGCTACAATCATTGCTGTCGCCATGACCGTGCCAAGCAAGGTGACCCAAAAGCCGATCCATGAAAACAAGCGGACTTTTGGTCCGAAGCTTCCGAGGCTTTTGCTCATGCCTGTAATAAAGAAGCCAAAAATGAAAAATGTCGTAAATATAAGTGCGAGCAATACGCCATGTGCTGTTAAAATTTGATAGTAATCCAGCCAAGCCGGCAACTGAAGAGCATCATTTCGGATAAAAACTTGAAGCAGCCCGCATAAGGTACCAATTAAAAATGCAGTATAAGCTACTCCGATATTCCATAAAGCGAGTTTTCGATCTTGTACAGCAATCATTCTTCGTACACCTCTATCTCTGTATACATCATATGGTGACCTGTTCCGCAATACTCGTTGCAAAGAATCAAATAAGTG
The DNA here is from genome assembly GCA_030147225.1 of Planococcus sp. (in: firmicutes). Classification (GTDB taxonomy): domain Bacteria; phylum Bacillota; class Bacilli; order Bacillales_A; family Planococcaceae; genus Planococcus. The sequence continues at coordinate 1,870 of JASLAI010000177.1, forward strand.
CCTGGTTCTTCAAATGTATAGGATTTCGTCGTAATACGGCCGGGGACGACCATCATGTTGACTTTTGTATTATCGATGGTGAAACTATGGACCACATCCGTGCTGGTCACTTTAAAAATAACTTCCTTGCCGACTGGGACTTTCATTTCCGGCGCTTGATATCCGAAAGCCATTGCTACAATCGTGGCTTGATAGGTATCGTCATCCAATTGAGTGATGCCTGGATTATCAAATGGGGCAGTTTCATTTACTTTTTTGGGATCAATGGTATCCATCCCGCCAGCTGGGGTATGATCCTGAGAAAACGCGCTTACTCCGACTACACTTAAAAATACAATCAGCGAGGCGATGCCGAACACTAGCCAAATTTTTTCATATTTATGAAGATGCATTTTAACCTACTCCTTTCGTCCTGCATTAACGAGCTACATATAATAAATAAACAGCGACCCACATCACAATGATGATCAGTCCCACTATAAGAACGCTTACCAAGGTGCCTTTCAAATTGGTCTCCGCTTCACGATTTTCCTGGCTCATTTCCTCTCACCTCTTATGCCTCTAATTCTTACTTTCAGCCTATTCCATTCGCCCCGTCTGCACTGTGACATTTCTCACACCCAGGGTGAATTTTTTAATAGATTGACAAATTTTAGACAAAAAAAAGAACCTGCCCAATGGGGCAAGCTCTTTTGCTAATCAATTTTACATAAATAGATGGGGCAGTTTTCACAATTCGTTTCTTTTTTTAAATAGCCAATATCGTGAAGAAGGATTTTCCCCTCATTTATAGTCAGTATGCCTTTCTTTTTCAGATCACCTAACATTCGGTTGACCACTTCCCTGGTCATTCCACAGAAATTCGCCAATTCCTGGTTGGTCAGCACCAAATCAATCAAAATCCCTTTTTCATTCTCCACTCCGTAGCTATTAGAAAGCCGGATCAAAGTTGAATACAAGGCCCCTTTTTTCCCGTGCAGCATCAAATCCCGGAATTTGGTCTGGGTTTTCTGTTGGTCGATTCCCATCCATTTCATAAAGGCAACGGACAGTTTGCCATTTAGCAACAGTGCCTCTTCCAAATCATTTATCGAGATATGAAGGCAGACGGCATCTTCGATTGCACGTGCATCCAGCATATACTTAGGGGCTTCAGAAAAAATCGTCACTTCTCCAACCAACTGCCCAGGACCACAAATTTTCAGTGTGAGTTCACGGCCATTCGGCGTCACTTTTTCGATTCGTATTTTCCCCGAGCGAATGATAAAGACTCCACTGATGGCATCTCCTTCACGAAATAAGTAGGCATCTTTTTTGAGCTCTTTGATTTGATGACGTACAGACAGCAACTCTTCCAGCCCTGTCCACCCCTCTGCGTTTCTTATTTCCGCCTTCAATATATTCACGCCTTCCCTCTGCTTTCCGAACTGCTTCATATTATTTATTTTACCATGAATCCCCTTTTTTCATTTGAAAATTCATGATAGCACCTTCATTTATCAAAAGACTGCGACCGAGTAAGAAGGAACTTCACGCCCCGATAGCGAAGTTCCTTACTATAGAGACAAGGAGGAGTGCAGGATGACTTTAAAGTATGACAATATTTTAGTAGCCGTTGATGGTTCCAAAGAATCTGAATTGGCCTTTAAAAAAGGCGCAGCCGCTGCCAAACGCAATAATGCCACGTTGCACTTGGCCCATATTATCGATAACCGTTCGTTTGGTTCCATTGAAGCCTACGACCGCACAATCGCCGATCGCACCAAAAAAACGTCCGAGGAATTATTAGCCAAGTATAAAGAAGAAGCTTTAGCTGCTGGTGTAGAAAGCGTCAATATCATCATTGAATACGGCGTTCCGAAAATCGTCATTCCAAAAGAACTGGCGCCTAAACTAAACGCCGATGTCATTGTTTGCGGTGCTACCGGTTTGAATGCCGCTGAACGATTTATAATGGGCAGCGTCTCCGAACGAATTGTCCGGACAGCCAAATGCGATGTGCTGGTCGTCCGCAGAGACCAGGCCGATGTATTAGCAGATGAATAACCGAAAGCCTTTCCCAATCACACTTGGGAAAGGCTTTTTTTGTTCTCTGTTTTTCGTTTCGACTCTTCTTTGACTACTTGTCTAATTCGATAACTGTTAATGAAATCAATTAATTATCACAAATTTACTAGCATAAAATGATATTTCACTAAAACGTCATATTTCTATCAATAAACAGGTAAATTCAGCTGGTTATCTGACACTTTGTCATGTTCGAATTGAAATTGATAAGAAACTGTAATAATAAACAGGTTTATGCGATGGTACAATGGGTCTGCTGGATTTTTCCTGAGGCGACCAATTGGCACGGAAAAATCAACTGATTTAATAAAAATTTTTCAGAATAACTTATAGATAGACACGGAAAAAAGGAAGGGGAGCAAGAGTTTGACTACATTATCAAAATTCCTAATGATCGCTTTGTCAGCTGTATTGGCTTTAACCATGTTTCTGCCTACAGCAAACGCAGACAAATTAAGCGAGTTAGAGAAACAAAAACAGGAGGTTCAACAGAAACAAAGCGAATTGAACTCCGGAATTCAACAGAAAGCCAACGAAATCTCTCAAAATCAAACCACACTCGAAAAAATCATCGCAAAAATCCGCGAGTTGGACAATCAAATCATCGAAACACAAACCAAAATTGACATTGTTCAAGCCGAAATCGATCAAACAAAAATCGAAATCGACGAATTACGAAAGTCCATTGAAGAGTTGGAAAGAAAAATTGCAGAACGCGAAGAGCTTTTGAAAGAGCGGGCACGTGCGATTCAGTTGAGCGGCGGCTCAGTAGATTACATAGATGTTCTTCTTGGAGCTAATAGCTTTGTCGATTTCATTGACCGCTTTTCAGCAGTCAATATCCTGATTGAAGCAGATCGTGAAATTATGCGTGAGCAAGCAGCTGATAAAAAACTGCTCGCTGAACAAAAAGCTGAAGTGGAAACGAAATTGGCTGAACAGGAAGCTGCAAAGGCGGAATTGGTCAGCTTGAAAAACTCACTTGATGCACAGAAGAAAGAACAGGCACAACTTGTAAAAGAATTAAAAGCAGAGCAAGAACGCTTGGCGAAAGAGAAATCTTCTCTACAAGCAGAACATGCGGAAACGATGGACATTAATGCAGACCTTGAGAAGAAAATTGGCGCAGAGCAAGCACGTCTGGCCGAAATCGCTAGAAAAGCTGAAGAAGCGCGCTTAGCTAAAGAAGCTGCGGCACGGAAAGCAGAAGCTCAACGTCAAGCGGCAGCATCGAAAGCTTCGGCTGCTTCAGCACCAGCAGCAACTGTTACACAAGCTTCCGTTTCTTCAAACGCTGGCAGTTCAACCTTCATCGTCCCTGCAGCTGGACGCTTCACTTCTGGCTTCGGCGGGCGTGACATCGGAGACGGCGCAGAATCACATCTCGGAATGGATATTGCGAACTCAACCGGCACACCGATCATTGCTGCAGCAAGCGGAATGGTTTCTTACGCAGGCAACATGGGCGGATACGGAAATGTGGTTATCCTTACACATTCCATTAACGGCCAAACACATGCTACCGTTTACGGCCATTTAAATTCTATTAATGTATCTGTCGGACAATCTGTTTCACAAGGACAACAAGTCGGCGGAATGGGCAATACAGGCCGTTCAACCGGAACACATCTTCACTTTGAAATTCATGTAGGACCTTGGAATGGCGCGCGCTCAAACGCCGTTAACCCTGCTCCTTACATTCGATAATATGACAAAAGCCTGCATCTTCTAAAAGATGCAGGCTTTTTATGTTGGTGAAAAAAGGTCTTTTCCTATTAAGATTAAGGGATGCAACGAAAAAGGGATCGGCTAATGAAGGCAGTCATATCCAGCTGTCCCTATGATTAGCCTTGACTCCTGTTTTCTTAATGAGCGATGCGTATGCTGCCGTCCTCCATAATCTGAATCGGCTGATAGCTGTTCATGAATTCGATCCCGATATTTCCAGTGGCATTTAACTCCGATACGCCTTTTATATAAGCCCCTTCATCTATGATTAGTCGATAGAAGAAACACCATCCATCACTTGTAGTTGCAGACTCTTCGAACACGAATTTTTCTTCATAGTTTTCTTCAAAATATTCTCTGGCTTCCTCATGACTTTTAAATGTCGGTAATTCAGCTTCTTCTTGCTTGCTTATCCACTGAAGTTTGGTCATTTCTTTACCCCCTAAACTCTGCTTCAATGTCTATTTTATCTTACCCGCCACATCAAATCAGTTCATATTTTTTGAAGCTATTGTAAATGCCATTTTCATCGTGTGAATCCGTAATATCATCAGCTGCCTTCTTTACTGCTTCTTTTGCATTTCCCATGGCAACTCCGTATTGAACAAATTGAAGCATTTCGATGTCGTTTATTCCATCGCCGTAAGCATACGTATTTTGTTTTGCTAAATCCAAGTGCTCTATCAATTTCTTTATAGCCGTTGCTTTATGAATACCGAGAACCGATAATTCACCGCTGTTTTCACCGAATGCTGGGACCGTGCTAGGAATAACCAAAAACTTCGATTGAAATTCTTGTTTTATAACTTCATAAGGTACATCTGATCCTAAAAAAGAGATCTTGTTAATATCATCCCTAACCAATTCTTGCCCATCTATTAATACATCATGAAAAGGCTGCAAGCCTTTTTCAATTTCTTCTTTAGCTTCCGGATTTTCAATCATCATTTTTTCTAAGATTGTCCAGATATGTGCTTTACAATTTTCGCTGGCAAACAATCCTCCGTTCGACTCCAGGTAAAAATCGACACCCAGGTTATTGAAGAAATCTACAAGATGCTGAACATCCGCTTTCTTTACCGTTTCATGTAATAGCACTTTTTCTTCCAGCTCAATATAGCCGCCAGCTGCACCAATGATGCCGTCAAATCCCACTTCCAGTATTTCTGGAAATATTTCAGCTTTAGACCGTCCTGTACAGATAAAAACAAGATGGCCATTTCTTCTGGCTTTTTGAATGCCGAGTTTGGCTGATTCAGGAATGATACCTTTATCGTTAACCAAGGTTCCATCAATATCCATAAAAATAATGTTACTCATCAGTGCACCTGCCTTTTTAATTTTCTTCATTCCAAACTTCTTCTATACTATAGAGAAGAAATGGACCAAGTAAGCGTAGAAGAAGGAGTTTAATAACTTCTTTTTGCTGACTACCGAACTTCTAAGGATTTTATTTTTTAGTTTCAAAAAGCCATTTTGAAAGCGTTGACAAGACGGGAAGTCAACG
>JASLAI010000251.1 GCA_030147225.1 Planococcus sp. (in: firmicutes)
TTGGCTTGGCGTGTTCTGCAGGAAGTAGGGGGCATCAGCAGGAAAGAAGTAGATACGTTCGGCTACCGCATGTTGATTCGCAGTCTGCTTGAAGAACATCGTGAAGAGTTTCAGTTGTTTCGCAGAGCGGCCGGCAAAAGAGGCTTTACAGACCAAATCGAACAATTGGTGAAGGAATTTGCGCGATATTGTGTAGACTGTGGAGAATTGACCTCAATCCGTTCTTCCTTGACTGAAGCCGGGGCGCCAAAAACGCTGCTCGACAAAGCTGGGGATTTGGAGTTGATCTTGACTGAAATCGAAAACCGGCTGGGTAAAGTCTTTGTGGATTCTGAAGGCCACCTGGCTTTGCTGAGTGAGAAAATTCCATACTCGGAATTGATCAAATCCGCGACAATTTATATAGATGGCTTTGTTACATTTACAGCAAGAGAATATGAAATTCTCTTTGAATTGATGAAGCATGCCAAATCGGTGACAATTGCGCTGCCGATGGACGACCATACAAACCCCAACGATGAACAGGCATTATTCTATCAGTCTGCTAATACGGCTCGCCGGTTAAGTGAACAAGCTGCAAAAGAGGGAATCGATATTGACAATTCGATTCATCTTGCAGATCCGCGCAGGTTTGCGAATCCGGAATTGGAGCATATAGAGCGTCATTTTGACGATTACCCGACCAGGAAAATTCAAGGCCAGGGACATGTTTCCTTGGTCGAGTCATCGAATAGAAGAGCTGAAATGCACGCAGTAGCTCGAAGCATACGAGATCAAGTGAGAGACGGACTTCGTTACAATGAAATCGCGATCCTGTATCGCCAGCCTGAAATTTACGATGAATTGATCAATACCATTTTACCGCAATACGATATTCCTTATTTCATCAGCCAAAAAAAATCGATGCTGCACCATCCGCTTATTGAATTCAGCCGCTCGGTCCTTGAAGCGGCAGTCTCCAATTATTCCTATGAGTCTGTCTTCCGGGCGGTGAAGACGGATTTGTTCTTTCCACAAGGGCCTGCCTCCAAATGGCGGGAGCGAAGTGACCTGCTGGAAAACTTCGTCATTGCCAACGGCATATACGGGGAACGATGGTTTGAGGAAAAACGCTGGTTTTATAAAAAATACCGGGGCTTGGAATTCCATACTTCAATCCAGACGGATGAAGAACTTGCTGCACAAATGGAACTTCATGCTGTCCGGGATTTAATCCGGGAACCTTTAGCAGAACTAAAGGAACAACTGAAACTTGGAAAAACCGGAAGAGATATAGCGGAAGCGCTATTTCTGTTCGTGGAGAAAATGAATGTCTACGCGAAGATACAAGATTTAAAAGAGCGGGAAGAGAACGAACATCGCTTGTTGGCGGCTACAGAACATGAACAGGCCTGGAACCAATGGGTAGGTGTTCTGGATCAGTTCGTGCTGATGTTTGGCGAAAAGGAAGTCGATTTGGCAACTGCAGTGAAAATCCTGGATGAAGGATTCGAAACGCTGGAATTTTCCCGTATTCCACCTTCTTTGGATCAAGTCACAGTGTCTAAAATCGACTTGGCGCGCTTGATGGATATCAAATCAGTATTTGTCATCGGAGCCAATGATGGGGTATTGCCGAAACGGATAGAGCCGGAAGGGATTTTAACCGATACAGACCGGGAGTGGTTTGCGCAGATCGGTTTTGAACTGGCCCCTACTTCAAAAATGCGGTTAATGGATGAAACATACATGGTTTACCGAGCATTTACTTCTGCATCAGATTTCCTGACGGTATCGTTTCCGATTGCAGATGAAGAAGGGAAAGCATTGCTGCCGTCTCTTTATATCCCAAAATTAAAGGATATGCTGTCAATCGATACCATCCCTGCTGTCATTGATCCCGAGGAGCTGTTGGATACGTCTCCCATAGACTATATTTCCCATCCGCGGGCAACTCTTGCTTACTTGACCTCGCAGATTCGGGGCGGTGACTTATCAGCCGAATGGCGTGCCGTTTTAAATTATTATGATGAAGACCCATTTTGGTCTTCTGTTATCAAACGCATTTTAACACCAATCAAACCCAATATAGCGGATCCATTGCGTCAAGATATTGCTGAACCTCTATATGGAACGCCGATTTCTTCCAGCGTGTCACGCGTTGAAACCTATTACGGTTGTCCATTTGCGCATTATGTCGCCTACGGCCTGCGTCTGGAAGAGCGCAGCCACTACAAATTGGCAGCTCCGGCTATGGGCGACCTATTCCATGCGGCAATCAAGTGGATATCGGATGAAGTTTTAAGGCTTGGTGTATCGTGGTCATCCTTAACGCGAACACAATGCCAAAACTTGGCGAAAGAAGCCATTGAGCAGTTGTCACCTTATTTTGTCAATCACATCTTGATTAGTTCTCACCGATACCGTTACATCCAGCATAAATTGGAAGGAATCATTCGGCAGACAGCGTTCATGCTTAGTAAGCATGCAAAGGTTTCCGGTTTTGTACCGGTTGCTCTTGAAGTCGGTTTTGGACCGAAAGAAACAATTCCACCACTGGATATTCCCTTGAAAAACGGACGTAAAATGAATGTCCGGGGCCGGATTGACCGGATTGATTCTACTGAAATCCATGGCAAGCCGTATTTGCGCGTCGTTGATTACAAATCATCGAAACAAGGACTCGATCTAAGCAATGTCTATCATGGCTTGTCCCTCCAGACGTTTACCTATCTGGATGTGGCACTGACCCACTCTGACCGTTGGCTTGGGGAGGAGGCGGAACCTGCTGGTGTGCTTTATTTCCATATGCACAACCCCATGCTGAAGCTGACAAAACTGATGACAGCCGAAGAGCTGGAAGAAGAAATGGCCAAGTCTTTTAAAATGAACGGCCTGGTCGTAGAAGACCCAGAAGTCATCCAGGCGATGGATGAAGGGATCGATGGCTATTCGAATGTCATACCAGTCAGACTCAATAAAAGCGGCACAGTATCCGCTTCCCAATCGAAAACGGTAGTCAAAGAAGATATGCAGGCCATCCGCCGATTTGTGCGCAGCAAGCATCAAAATGCCGGCAATGGCATTTTGGATGGCAATACGAGCATTACCCCTTATAAAGTAAAAGAAGATACACCCTGCCAATTTTGTTCTTATCGATCTGTATGCCAATTTGATCCGGCAGATCCAGAACAAAGCTATCGCAAGCTACCGGCTCTTTCGCCAGACAAAGCAGTGGAATTGATTAGAAAGGAGATTGCCGAAGATGATACCGAAAAAACCGATTGATGCCACATGGACTGATGAGCAATGGCTGGCGATTTGGGCAAAAGGACAAGACATGCTCGTGTCAGCCGCAGCGGGTTCAGGAAAAACAGCTGTCCTGATCAATCGGATGATTGAAAAGGTATTAGCTGAAGAAGATGCTATTTCAGTGGATGAATTGTTGGTGGTTACCTTTACTAATGCATCAGCTGCCGAAATGCGTCACCGGATGTCCAATGCGCTTGAAAAAGCCGTTGCAGAAAATCCGGATTCCACTCATTTAAGAAAACAATTGCGCCTGATCAATAAAGCCCAAATTTCTACGCTGCACTCTTTCTGTCTGCAGGTAGTAAAACAATATGCCTATTTGCTCGAGATTGATCCAGGTTTCCGGATCGCTGGTGATACAGAAGCAGCTTTGCTGCGGGACGATGTCCTCGAAGCGGTTCTTGAAACCGCTTATGAAGGAGAAGGCGCAGATGCGGTATACAGGCTGGCCGACAGCTTCACTTCCGACCGCAGCGACCAGGCGATGGAAGTGCTGCTGAGTAAGCTTTATGATTATTCGCGTGTTCATCCCGACCCCGAAAACTGGCTGCAGCAGGTACCAGCGTTATACGATGTGCCCGAATCTGCTTCCATCGATGACCTGCCGTTTATTGGTGATTTAAAACTGACGATACGCCATGCTTTAGAAGAAGCGCTGCAGTTGACGCTTGAAGGACAGCAATTGGCGTTGCAGCCGGATGGACCGGCCTTGCTTGAGGAAACTTTCAAAACCGATGCTGAAGTAATCCTAGCGGCGATCTCATCATTGGAAACTTCATGGGATAGTCTGTATGCTTTTTCAAAATCATTCAAATTTGCAAAAGCTGCGACTATCCGGAAGGATTCCTGTGATCCTGCGATTGCAGAAGAAGCGAAGGCAATCCGCAATGAAGTGAAGAAAATCGTTACCGGCCTGTTTGATGCCTACTTTACACGTTCACCGAAAAGGCTTCTCGATGAAATGCGTGAAATGGCGCCGTTGATGAAAACCTTAGTGGAGCTGACACAGCTGTTTGCAGATCAGTATAAAGCGCTGAAGATTGACCGGGCATTGGTCGATTTCTCAGATTTGGAACATTATGCTCTGGATATTTTATCGGACGATGGCAAACCTTCTGCTATCGCAAAAGAATACCAAGCTCAGTTTAAGGAAGTATTGGTGGATGAATACCAGGATACTAATCTGCTGCAGGAAACCATTTTAAACCTTGTGAAGTCCGGAGATGAAAACGACGGGAATCTGTTTATGGTGGGTGACGTCAAGCAATCGATTTACCGATTCCGTCTTGCTGAACCGATGCTGTTTTTAGGAAAGTACGCCCGATTCCGCCACGATGCGGAAAATACTGGCCTGCGCATTGATTTAAATGCGAATTTCAGAAGCCGCAAAGAAATACTGGACGGCACCAATTATATTTTCTCGCAGATCATGGGAGAGCGGGTAGGGGAAATCGACTACGACGAAGCGGCTGCATTAAAGGCGAAGGCCCCTTATCCTGAACAACAAATTCCGATTGAACTGGCTTTAATACATGAGCCCGAAACTGAAGAAGATGCAGTAGATGAAGATCTAGTGAAATCCCAGTGGGAAGCGCGGTATATTGCCAATAAAATTAAAGAAATGATGGATAAGGAGATGCTTGTGCACGATCCTTGGACACAACAGCAACGGAAACTGGAATACCGGGATATTGTCGTCCTGATGCGTTCCATGACATGGTCAGGAGACTTTGTGGACGAATTCAAAATGGCTGGGATTCCTTTGTATGCTGAATTGACCGGCGGTTACTTTGATGCACTTGAAGTGATGATCATGCTCAATACCTTGCGTGTCATCGACAATCCTTATCAGGACATTCCACTTGCTTCGGTTTTGCGTGCGCCATTTATTGGCTTGAAAGAAAATGAGTTGGCTGAGATTCGTTTAGCTGCTCCTCAAGCTTCATTTTACGAAGCAGTGAAAACTTTTATGCGTGCTGGTACAGGAATTGATCCAGCCGCCGCTGAAAAACTGCAGCGTTTTGTGCTTCAATTGGAAGGTTGGAGAAATCAGGCCCGCCGGGGGTCACTGGCGGAGTTGATTTGGCAGGTTTATCTGGATACAAATTATTACGAAATGGCCGGAGCTATGACCAACGGCAAGCAGCGCCAGGCCAATCTACGGGCTTTGCATGATCGTGCGCTGGAGTATGAAAAAACTTCTTTCCGGGGACTGTTCCGCTTTTTGCGTTTTATCGATCGGATGCGTGAGCGCGGCGATGACTTAGGTACTGCCAAATCGCTCAGTGAAAAAGAAAATGTTGTGCGGCTTATGACCGTCCATAAATCAAAAGGACTTGAGTTTCCGGTAGTATTTTTTGCCGGTACAGGCCGTTCTTTTAATGAAATGGATTTTAGAAAGTCATATCTTTTAGATCAGGACTATGGATTAGCGGTCAAAGCGGTCAATCCAGATACACGGATTGAATATACGTCTTTGCCATTCCTTGCTGTTAAAGAAATGAAGCAATTGCAGATGAAAGCGGAAGAGATGCGGGTATTGTATGTAGCAATGACGCGGGCAAAAGAACGACTGTATTTGACGGCTTCAGTAAAAGAAATTGATAAGCTTTTTGAAAAGTGGAAAGTCGGAACACGTGATGTCCGTCTGCCGGATTTCATGCGCTCGCGTGCAAAAGGTTATTTGGATTGGATTGGTCCGGCTGTAGCCAGACATCCGGATGCTGCTGACCAGCTGAATTTCAATGGCAATGTTCTCGCCCATTCCTCACGTTTTCATATCGAAATCATCGAATCTCAGTCTTTGCTCCAAGGGTCAGTGAATTTGGAAGAATTACTGAAAGTGGATGATTTAAATGAAGATTATCAAGAGCTGGTCAATGAGCGCTTTAATTATCAATATCCGCATCAAGGGGCTGTTGAAAAACGTTCTAAGCAATCCGTAACTGAAATGAAAAGGCTGCAGATGCTGCAACGTTTGGATGAGCCCGAATCTTTCATTCAAACGGCAAAATCCGAAAGATCCTTGTTGCTTCACCGTCCTGATTTCATGATGGACAAACGCTTATCGGCAGCCGATGTTGGAACAGCTGTGCATGCAGTCATGCAGCATATTCCACTGGATCGTACAATGAACGCCGCAGAAATTAAAGAATTTATCGAAACGCTGGTTGGAATGGAAGTTCTTTCGGCAGATGAAGGAAAAGCGGTGAAGGTGCAAGAGATAGAACGCTTTTACGCCAGTGACACTGCATCCCGCCTTCGTTCGGCAAGAAATATTAAACGGGAAGTCCCGTTCACATACGCCAAAGCGGATGAAGATGGAGATCATCAGATTATCCAAGGAATCGTCGATTGCCTGTTTGAAGAACAAGATGGCTGGGTTCTGCTCGATTACAAGACAGATCGGGTATCGCATCTCGGCGAAGTCGAATCGGAAATGGCTGAGCGCTATGGCGTTCAGTTGTCTGTTTACCAGGAAGCCGTGGAAGCGATTCTGCACATCCCGATTAAAGAACGGTTGCTGTTTCTGTTTGCAGCCAGCAAAGAAGTGATTATCTAGGAGGAGTATTTTGAACATACAGCCGGTTTCTTTAGATGAACGAGTGAAAGCAATAGATTTGATGAGAGGGTTTGCCTTATTTGGCATATTGATTATCAATATGCTGGCTTTCCATTCACCTTTATCCTATATCGATCCCTATAAATGGTTTGATGGAAAGATCAATGAAGGGGTCTACTTATTCATCGATGTGTTCATTCAAGCCAGTTTCTATCCCTTATTTGCGATGTTGTTCGGCTATGGACTCGGCATGCAATTCCTGCGTGCAGAAGCCAAAAATCAGTCTTTCATACCGCTAGCTGTTAAGCGTTTATTCGTTCTGCTGCTGTTCGGCATTATCCATGCTTTTTTGATTTGGTATGGGGATATTTTGATCACATACGCCATTATGGGATTTTTGCTTCTCGGCATGATCCGACTGCCATCGAGCTGGCTTATGGCGTTTGCTGGCATCATCTATGCAGTTCCCCATTTGCTGCTATTGGCCATCATGTTCATAGCAGCTGCCGCTGATCCAAATATTTATGTAGGCTATATGGAAATAGAGAATTCAATTCAGTCTTATCAATCAGGAAGTTTCGCAGAAATCTTCAGGCAGCGTTTGGAAGATTGGACCTACAGCAATGGTTTGGCGAACTATATTATCCTCATTGCTACAATCCTGCCATTCCTTATGATTGGTGCGGCGGCTGCAAAATGGCGGCTGATCGAGCGAACACAAGAAAAGCGTAAGCTATGGCTGTTTTTAGCCATAGTTCCATTGTTAATCGGTCTGATTCTGAAATCCGGGCCGTTTTTGTTTAATCCGAACTATGCTTTTGTGTATTTACAGGATATTTTCGGAGGGCCTCTTGTAGCTATTGGCTATGCCGCTATCATTGCTTTGCTCGCTCAGAAAACAAGCATGCAGAAGCTGCTTTCTCCAATTGCTAAGGTAGGCCGCATGTCATTGACCACATACATTACACAATCCGTTCTGGCGACTCTGATTTTCTATTCCTACGGGTTTGGCTTATATGGACAAGTGGATTTACTGACAGGCACCTTAATAGCTATTGGAATTTTTGTAATTCAGCTGATTTTTGCTGAACTTTGGTTTGAAAAATTCTCCAGGGGTCCACTTGAAATGGTCTGGAGAAAATGGACATATGGAAATAAATTCGAAAAAATTAACAATTCAAAACGCTGAATGTGTATAATGAATTCAATCAAAGAAAAGGAGTGTTTGACGAATGAAGCTGTTATCATTTCGCTATGAAGGCAAAGAAGGATTTGGACCGAAAGTTAAAAAGGAAGAAGCTGTTTGGGATTTGATCGCCATTCAGCAGCAATTAGAGGTCTTGCCTGCTTTCCCTGAAAAATTGATTGAGGGAATCCCGCAAGGAATGGAGTTTGTTGAACAAATTCGCAAATTAACGGAAGCCGCAGTCAAATCTGACCGCTCTGAGGAATTCAAACACTCTTTTTCAGAAATTGAATGGTTAGCCCCAATTTCAAGAACACCTAAAAACATCATCTGCATCGGTAAAAATTATGCGGATCACGCAAAAGAAATGGGCGGAGAGGCTCCTGTAGATTTGGTGGTTTTCACTAAATCGTCTACGTGTATTTCCGCAGACGGAGAAACAGTTTCTGTTCACAGTGATGTGACCAATGCTTATGATTACGAAGGGGAACTGGCTGTCATTATAGGAAAGGCCGGCCATAAAATTCCAAAACAGATGGCTTATGACTATGTATTTGGCTATACCATCGCCAACGATTTGACGGCGCGGGATCTTCAGGAAAAGCATCAGCAGTACTTCCTTGGAAAAAGCTTAGCTGGATCATGTCCATTAGGGCCATATATTGTGACAAAAGATGAAATCCCACAAGCCCAGAATTTATCGATTGTCACAAAAGTGAATGATGAAGTCCGCCAGAACGGCAATACAGAAAATATGATCCGCCGTGTGGATGACCTCGTAGCGGAAGTCTCGAAGTATGTGGCACTCGAGCCAGGTGATGTTCTGCTCACGGGTACACCGGCTGGCGTCGGAAAAGGCTTCAATCCACCGAAGTTCTTAAAAGCAGGAGATACCGTTAAAGTATCAATAGAATCCATCGGAACTCTCGTCACACATTTGTCATAAGATCTGCACCCTTTTTCTCCACCGGTTTATGATAAACTGGAAAGGACTTTATTAGAAGAGGTGAGCTTTTGAGCATTCTTACAGACTCTACACATTTACACATTACGACATGGGTCATTGCCGTCATTTTATTTTTGGTTGCAGCAATCATGCAGCGTGACAGCAAAGGGCGCAAAATCCTGCACATGGTCTTGAGATTATTCTACATCTTGATCATTATTACAGGTCTTACTTTATTCATCGAATGGTCTTCTTCAGATCCGATGCTATACGGCATCAAATTCCTATTGGGCATATTGACAATCGGAATGATGGAAATGGTTTTGGTCCGTTCGAAAAAACAAAAACCGGTTACTCTGTTCTGGGCATTGTTTGCAGTTTTCTTGTTTGCTACAATGTTCGTCGGATTTATGCTTCCGGTCGGATTGAAGTTCTTTTAAGGGAAAAAAGGCAGGTGCTCCCAGCACCTGTCTTTTTTTATCGTTTACGCAAGTGAGTTTGCAGCTTTTTACACAACAGCCAAACTGGAATATTTTTGTCATAGTGGAAACCTGCTTGTGGTTTTCTTGTGATTTTCACAGTTTAGACGAAACTCTGAGAAGACATTCGGGAAACGTCAACTTAACATAGCGGCGGTAGCTAGAGTTTGATAAAATGAATCGGGTGGAATGCAATAACAACCTCATTGAAGGAGGATTTTAGATTGAAGGCAAAATGGATTACAAGCATTATAATAAGCGTGCTGTTGCTGACACTCGTCAATCCAGCCTTTGCTGCAGACGAGCGGGAACTTAAAGATGAGCTCATCTATGATACGCTGGTTGACCGTTATTTCAACAAAAAGATTGATAATGACTATGAAGTGAATGCACTAGACCCTGCTGCTTTTAATGGCGGTGATTTTGATGGCATGGCCAGTGAATTATTATTTGTGAAAGATATGGGATTTACTGTCCTTTCGATAGGACCTGTGTTTTCTACTGCTACATATGACGGGAAAAGTGTGTTGGATTATACTGAGCTTGAGCGCCATTTCGGAACGGATGAAGAATTTACAGCGTTAGTGGCTGAAATTCATGATCAGAAAATGAAAGTGATTGTGGATATTCCAACTCAGCAAGTAAATGAAAATCACGTATGGACAGCTGACAACCCTGAGTGGTTCACAGAAAACGAAAACGGCAGCCTAGCTCTGGATACAGCAAATCCGGAAGTCCAGCAAGCTTTAATCTCAACCTTTACAGAATTTAGCGAAACATATGAAATTGATGGTTTCCGGCTGCAAAATTCAGATCAGTTGGATCCCTCATTTGTCAGTAGTTTTTCTGAAGCTATAAAAAAGGTACGGAATAGCTATATTCTAAGCGATCAGGAAATGGAAGATGTACCTGGGTTTGATGCAGTGGTTCTCCCAGGTGCAGAAGAAACTTTGCGTGAGGGCTATAAGAATTTTGAC
>JASLAI010000266.1 GCA_030147225.1 Planococcus sp. (in: firmicutes)
CAACAACTGGCGCTGCAGTAGCAGTAACACAAGTATTGCCTGAACTGGAAGGGAAACTGGATGGTATGGCAATCCGCGTACCAACATCGAATGTATCGCTTATTGACTTGGTTGCAGAACTGGATAAAGAAGTTACTGTAGAAGAAGTGAACGCAGCATTGAAAGAAGCGACTGAAAACGAATTGAAAGGGACTTTGGAATACAACGAACTTCCACTAGTTTCTAAAGACTATAACGGCAACTCGGCATCAGCTACTGTAGACGGATTGTCCACAATGGTGCTTGGAGGCAACATGATCAAAGTCTTGGCTTGGTATGATAACGAATCAGGTTACTCAGGCCGTTGCATCGACATTGCTTTGCATATGTACAAAAAAGGGCTGTAATTCTAAAAATATAGCTTAATTACCAATGAACCTCTATAATAAAAGAGGGTAAAAGGGGCGGGGACATACCCCGTCCCTTATTTTTTTGAATACAAATAGGAGGTATTTTCATGCAGCAGAAAATGACCATGAAAGATTTGGATTTGAAAGGAAAACGTGTATTTTGCCGCGTCGATTTCAATGTGCCGATGGAAGATGCAAAAGTGACGGATGATACAAGAATCCGTGCAGCTGTCCCGACCATTCAATACTTGATCGAACAAGGCGCAAAAGTAATTTTGGCCAGCCACTTGGGCCGTCCCAAAGGACAGGTCAATGAGGACATGAGACTCGCTGCAACAGGCGTCCGGTTGGGAGAATTGTTACATAAAGAAGTAAAGAGCCTGGACGAATCCATCGGCGAAAAAGTCGAACAGGAGATTTCAGCGATGCAGGAAGGCGATATCATTCTGCTTGAGAATGTACGTTTCCACGCTGGCGAAGAAAAAAATGATGAAGAATTGGCGAAAGCATTTGCTGCGCTAGCTGATGTGTTTGTTAACGATGCATTTGGAGCAGCTCACCGTGCGCATGCTTCTACTGCAGGCATTGCCAACCATTTGCCGGCTGTTTCAGGTCTGTTATTGGAAAAAGAACTTGATGTGCTGGGCAAAGCGTTGTCTGAACCTGAGCGTCCATTTACGGCAATTATCGGTGGCGCGAAAGTAAAAGACAAAATCGGCGTAATCGATCATCTATTGGACATAGTCGATAATTTATTAATTGGTGGCGGACTTTCCTACACCTTTATCAAAGCGCAAGGTTTTGAAATTGGAAATTCTCTTGTAGAAGAAGATAAATTGGAATTGGCTAAATCGTTCATTGAAAAAGCGGAGCAAAAAGGCGTAAAACTTTATTTGCCGATTGATGCAACTGTAGCTAGTGAATTTTCCAATGATGCTGATACGAAAAGTGTAAACATTAAAGAGATTCCTTCCGATTGGGAAGGATTAGACATTGGTCCTGAAACTGTGAAGTTGTATGCAGATGTCATCAAAAACTCAAAATTGATCATTTGGAACGGGCCTATGGGCGTCTTTGAAATGCCATCTTTCGAAAATGGCACAAAATCCATTGCGCAAGCAATGGCGGAAACTTCAGGCTACACCGTTATTGGCGGTGGGGATTCAGCTGCGGCTGTTGAAAAATTCCATGTAGCCGATAAGATGGATCATATCTCTACAGGCGGAGGCGCTTCACTGGAGTTTATGGAAGGCAAAGACTTGCCGGGTGTAAGTGCATTAACCGACAAGTAAAACAATTGATTTGAAAGGGAGTGCTTTTGTGAGAAAACCCATTATTGCAGGAAACTGGAAAATGTACAAAACAGCAACAGAGGCAAAACAATTTGTCGAAGAAATAAACGGACTGGTGCCAGACTCTGAAAAATTAGATGCTGTTATTTGCGCACCTGCGCTATTCTTAACGCAATTGGTCGTTTCGGCAGAAAATAGCCCGCTTCAGATTGGTGCACAAACTATGTCTTCAGAAGACGAAGGTGCATTTACTGGGGAAATCAGTCCTGTTCAATTAGCGGATATTGGTGTTAACTATGTCATTATTGGACATTCAGAACGTCGCCAGTACTTCAACGAAACTGATGAATCAGCAAACCAAAAAGTGAAAGCGGCTTTCAACCACGGTTTGATCCCAATCCTATGTGTTGGGGAAACTTTAGAGCATCGTGAAAACGGCGAAACGGGTGCTGTTGTCGAAGCACAAGTAGAAAAAGGGATTTCCGGTTTAAGTGAAGAACAGATCGCTCAATTGGTTATTGCTTATGAGCCTATTTGGGCAATCGGTACTGGAAAAACAGCTACTGCCGAAGATGCTAACGAAGTGTGCGGAATTGTTCGTAAAAAAGTGGCAGCGTTGTATAGCGACCAAGCAGCAGAACAGCTTCGCGTTCAATACGGCGGCAGCGTAAAACCTGCTACTATAGATGAACTAATGGGCATGGAACATATTGACGGCGCATTAGTTGGAGGCGCAAGCTTAGAAACCGAATCTTTTGTTAAATTGTTGGAGGCTGGTTCACATGCGTAAAACCGAACATCCAGCGGCGTTGATCATCTTAGATGGATTCGGCTGCCGCAAAGAGACTTTCGGTAATGCTGTGGCACAAGCTAACAAGCCGAATTTTGATCGCCTATGGGAGACCTATCCGCATGAATTGCTGACTGCTTCTGGAGAAGCTGTCGGTTTGCCGGAAGGTCAAATGGGCAATTCTGAAGTAGGTCATTTGAACATCGGCGCTGGCCGAATCGTTTACCAAAACCTGACGCGCATCAATAAGTCGATTCGCGAAGGCGATTTCTATGAAAATGCTGCTTTTCTTGAAGCGGTGGGCAATGCGAAAAGCCGCGGCAAGGCTCTTCATATTTTAGGGTTATTGTCCGATGGTGGAGTCCATAGCCATTACGAGCATCTTTTTGCCTTATTAAGACTGGCGAAACAACAAGGGCTGACTGAAGTCTATGTTCACGGTTTTCTAGACGGCCGGGACGTTGGTCCACAAACTGCGCTTAAATATGTAGAAGAGGCCGAGCAGAAAATGGAAGAAATCGGTGTCGGTAAGTTTGCGTCAATCAGCGGACGCTATTACGCAATGGACCGTGACCAGCGCTGGGAACGTGCCGATTTGGCTTACCGTGTATTAGTAGATGGCGTCGGCCAAACGGCACCATCGGCAAATGCCGGTATTACGTATTCCTATGACCAGGACGTTTCAGATGAATTTGTCATCCCATTTGCAATTGTCGAAGACGGCAAGCCAGTGGCGACAATCGATTCAGGCGATTCCCTGATTTTCTTCAACTTCCGTCCGGATCGCTCGATTCAATTGACCGCCGCATTTATCCGTGAAGACTTTACCGGTTTCCCGTTAAGTGCAAAGCATCCGACAGACTTGAGCTATATTACGTTTACCTCGTATAGCGAGGATTTGCCGACGCGAGTGGCATTTGAAACATTGAACCTGGAAAATACGATCGGCGAAGTGATTTCTGCCAATGGATTGACTCAATTGCGGATTGCGGAAACTGAAAAATATCCGCATGTCACTTTCTTTATGAGTGGGGGACGCGAAGAAGTCTTTCCAGGCGAAGACCGTATTCTTGTAGCCTCTCCGAAAGTTGCAACTTACGATCTGCAACCTGAAATGAGTGCTTATGAAGTGACAGACCGTTTGGTGGAACAAATTGAAGCAGGGGCACATGATGCCATCATTTTGAACTTCGCCAATCCCGACATGGTAGGTCACAGTGGTTTACTGGAACCGACTATCCGCGCTATTGAAGTGGTGGATGAATGTTTGGGACGTATTGTGGATGCACTTCATGCTCAAGGCGGTTCGGCATTAATTACTGCTGATCACGGCAATGCAGATGAAGTACGTACGGTAGAAGGTATGCCGATGACCGCACATACGACCAATCAAGTGCCGGTGATTTTAACGAAATCAGATCATGTTCTTCGAAAAGACGGTATTTTAGCCGACTTGGCACCAACCATCTTGAAAATGTTAGACATTAAACAACCGATTGAAATGACAGGAAAACCATTATATTAAAAGGGAGCTGTTTTAATTGCCAATTATCACACAAATTCAAGCACGCGAAGTATTAGATTCACGAGGAAACCCAACTATCGAAGTTGAAGTATTCACAGAAAGCGGTGCATTTGGCCGCGCAATCGTGCCTTCAGGCGCTTCTACAGGCGAACACGAAGCAGTAGAGCTTCGCGATGGAGACAAGAGCCGCTTCCTAGGAAAAGGCGTATTAAAAGCAGTAGAGTTTGTTGATACTGAAATTGCGGAAGCATTAGAGGAAAAATACTCAGTGCTTGACCAGGTATCAATCGATAATGCTATGATCGAATTGGACGGAACAGAAAACAAAGGTCGTTTAGGCGCTAACGCAATTTTAGGGGTTTCATTGGCCGTTGCACACGCTGCAGCTGACTATCTGGACATCCCACTTTACCAATACTTGGGCGGCTTTAATGCAAAACAATTGCCAGTTCCAATGATGAACATCTTGAACGGCGGCGAACATGCTGATAACAACGTGGACATCCAGGAATTCATGGTTATGCCGGTTGGAGCAGAATCTTTCCGTGAAGCGGTTCAGATGGGTGCAGAAATCTTCCATAACCTGAAGTCTGTATTGAAAGAAAAAGGCTATAACACTTCTGTTGGGGACGAAGGCGGATTTGCTCCGAACCTAGGTTCGAACGAAGAAGCTTTGACTACCATCTTGGAAGCTATTGAAAAAGCGGGCTACAAAGCTGGCACTGACGTATTATTGGCAATGGATGTCGCTTCTTCTGAAATCTATGACAAAGAAAAAGGCGTTTACAACTTGCCAGGAGACAATACAGTGAAAACATCCGCTGAAATGGTTGACTGGTATGAAGAACTTTGCAATAAATACCCGATCATTTCAATTGAAGATGGATTGGATGAAAACGACTGGGCTGGACATAAATTATTGACTGAACGAATTGGTGACCGTGTACAATTGGTTGGAGACGATCTATTTGTTACAAACACGAAGAAATTGGCTCAAGGAATCGAAGAAGGCATTGGCAACTCAATCTTGATCAAAGTTAACCAAATCGGTACATTGACAGAAACTTTCGATGCGATTGAAATGGCGAAACGTGCAGGCTACACAGCAGTAATCAGCCACCGTTCTGGTGAGTCTGAAGATGTTACAATTGCAGATATCGCAGTAGCAACAAATGCTGGGCAGATTAAAACAGGTGCTCCATCACGTACTGACCGCGTTGCGAAATACAATCAGTTATTGCGCATCGAAGATCAGTTGTTTGAAACAGGTCAATATTTGGGTCTGAAAACTTTCTACAACTTGAAAAAATAATATACGAGTTGAGTTAGATGAAGGCTAGAAGAAAGAGTAAAAGGCGGCGACTCCCGCGGAAAGCGTCCGCCTGAAGCGATTTCTTCCGATCTGCTACTAGTTTTTAAACTTTAGAAAAGTAAATGCATTAGCTAAAGAAAATAGAGGCAATTGCCTCTATTTTCTATTGCTATTGTCATAGGTCACAGTTTTTGGTAAACTTAGAGTTGTTGTGAACGTTCTTTTCAGGAGGTGGAATTTATGCATACGTTGTTAATGACATTACTCGTCATCGTATCGCTCGCATTAATCGTAGTCGTTTTATTGCAATCTGGAAAAAGTGCAGGTCTTTCAGGAGCCATCTCCGGTGGAGCAGAGCAACTTTTCGGCAAGCAAAAAGCTCGTGGTTTGGACTTGGTCCTCCATCGGGTAACGATCGTACTTGCTGCCTTATTCTTTATTCTGGCTGTTGCCGTAACGAAAGTTTAATGTAGATGATTAAATCGCCTGACCATACATGGTTAGGCGTTTTCTTTTAGTATTAGAATGGAGGAATTATGATGCGGATTTCGCAGCCAAAACCATTTTTCTTTAAATCAGGTCCACGGGCCGTACTTCTTTTGCACGGCTTTACAGGAAACTCAGCGGATGTTCGCATGCTTGGCCGCTTTTTGGAGACAAAAGGATATACGAGTATTGCTCCTCATTATGCAGGGCATGGGGTGGCACCGGAAGAACTGGTTGGTACTGGACCTGCCGATTGGTGGAAAGATGTGGAACAGGCATATGAGACATTACTGGAAGAGGGTTATACAGAAATTGCAGTGGCTGGATTGTCGCTGGGCGGCGTATTCAGCCTGAAATTAGGGTATACAAAACCTATCAAGGGAATTGTCACCATGTGCTCGCCTATGTATATGAAAACCACTGATCTGATGTATGAAGGTGTGTTGAAATATGCCCGCGAATATAAAAACTATGAAGGAAAAAATGATGAGCTTATCGAAGAAGAAATGAAGGCTTTCCAAGAACAGCCGATGGAGTCGCTGGCTGATTTACGCGCCTTGATAGGAGAAGTCAAAGAACATGTGGACCACGTCTATGCGCCACTGTTCGTTGCACAAGGCAGACTGGATACTGTCATTAATACGGATTCAGCAAATGTCATTTATGAAAATGCGGAATCAACGGTTAAACAGATCAAGTGGTACGAAGACTCGGGCCATGTTATTACGCTTGATAAAGAGAAAAAGCAATTGTATGAAGACATTTACACATTCTTTGAATCACTTGATTGGAGTGTATGAACTGTCATAAAGGAGGAGTTAGATTTGGAAAATACCGAGAGTTCATTGGAACAGCGCTTACTGGTCTTTATGCGAGAAGAAGCATATAAGCCGCTGACTGTACAGGAAATAGAAGAACAATTCGGTTTTGAAGATGCCGATGAGTTTAAAGAATTAGTAAAAACTTTAGTGCGTCTAGAAGAAAAAGGAACGCTGGTCCGTTCAAGATCCAATCGGTACGGTGTGCCAGAGCGGATGAATTTGATGCGCGGTAAATTTATTGGGCATCCAAAAGGTTTCGGCTTTGTGGCTCCTGAAGAAGCCGGTTTAGACGATGTATTCATTCCGCCGACTGAAACAAATGGTGCAGTGAACGGAGATAAGGTACTGATCCGCATTTCAGAGGGATCGACAGGCGATCGCCGCGAAGGCGCGATTATCCGAATCCTCGAACGCGGAACGACAAAAGCTGTCGGAACGTTCCAAGAAAATAAAGGTTTTGGTTTTGTCGTAACAGATGATAAGAAAATGAAT
>JASLAI010000294.1 GCA_030147225.1 Planococcus sp. (in: firmicutes)
CGAAAAGCGCAAGCGCCCGTGTAGATTCGACAGGCATAAGACGCACTGGCGAAGCGGCGTTTTTTCAGCCGCATTGCCAGGGTGGCTTATGCCTGTCGAATCTGGGCGCTGAAGTCTCGACACCACCTAAAAGCAAAAGCAGCCTTTTAGCCTCGACAAGCGCTGGAAGCCTTTCCTGTAATGGCGCAATTTGCCATTGCCGGTAAGGCTGAAGCTACTCGAGAGGCTGGCTGCTGAAGTCTGGACACCACCGAAAAGCGCAAGTGCCCGGTTAGCTCTGACAGGCATAAGACGGACCAGCGAAGTGGCGCTTTTTGCCACACAGCTGGGCTGGCTTATGACCCGAAGAGCTGGGCACTGAAGTCTGGACACCACCGAAAAGCGCAAGCGCCCGTATAGAAAAACTTGCAGACACCCAAAGCAGGATGATTAACAATCTTTAATAAAAGTTAACTTTATGCTTTATTGTGATTCTTATTCGTCTTTTTCAGAAACATAGATTAAACTTATAAGGTATCAATCAATAAGGGGGAATCAGTATGGCTTTATTAGATGAAATCTTAGAGTATAACGATGTATTTGTGAAGGAAAAGCGTTACGAAGAGTTTGTTACCACTAAATTTCCTGACAAAAAAGTTGTCATTTTGACATGCATGGATACGCGCCTTCTTGAAATGCTGCCAAAGGCAATGAATATTAAAAACGGCGATGTAAAAATTGTCAAAAGTGCCGGAGCTATCATCAATCACCCATTTGGCGGCATCATGCGCAGTTTGCTAGTAGCTGTCTATGAATTGAACGCAGATGAAATTTATATCATTGGGCATCATGATTGCGGAATGGCCTCCATTAACCCTGAAAATATGCTGGAAAAGATGAAAAAACGAGGCATAGATGAGAAGACGATCGAGATGATGGAGTATTCCGGAGTGAACCTGGAAGGCTGGCTTCGCGGATTCGATGATGTTACAGAAAGTGTTGCACACAGTGTCAATATGGTTCGCAACCATCCCTTGCTGGATACCAGCGTTCCTGTCCACGGTCTGGTTATCGATCCGACTACCGGTAAATTGGATGTTATCATTAATGGAAACGAAAACCGCTGAGAAATTCTCAGCGGTTTTCGTTTTGGTAATAGATATAATCGAGCGGTATTCCCTGTTTGCCGAATTGCCGGAGAAAAGAAGTAACTTGTCCTCTATGATAGCTTGCATGATTAACCACAGTAAACAGCATCTCTTCTCTTGTCGTAGAAAAATGAACCCCGAGCATGTTCTGGTAATCAAGTGATTCTTCCCATCGCTGTTCCGAAAAAAAAGCAAAAAACAGTTCCATCTCAGCGTGGAGCAACATAAAAGCTTCGATTGCTTTTTCAGTTGTCGCTACGTCAAAATATTCGAATGCCGGCTTTGCGACCCCATTCATGCGAAGCAGCCAAAGTTTTTCAACGCCAATGACATGCTCCATTGTCGCTTGAATGGAAGCAAAAGAACTGGCTCCATTTTTCTGATAAACTTCTTCGCCCAAAGTCTGAACGTGTTCCAAGCAGGCTAGGGTCGCCCATTTATGATAAGAGAACAAATTGTCTTTATTCACCTTTTACGCACCTTCCTCTACTTTTATTTACGTTTCAAACCAGCGCTTCATTTCTTTCCACCATTTTTTATAGGTGGCCTTGCCCTTTCAAAATTCTTCCTCAATCATGGCATAATAATAATGGTCTTTCCATTCGCCATTGATGTAAAGGAACTCCTTCAGCAAGCCTTCCTGACGAAATCCTGTTTTCTCTAACACCCGAATCGATCCCACATTCTCTGGAGAAACATAAGCTTCCATTCGATGGAGTCGTAGTTGTTCGAAGCCGAAGACGGTCATCAATTTTACCGCTTCTGTAGCGATGCCTTTGCCAACATAAGCCTCATCAACGGAATAGCCGATCAAAGCGCTTAAAAAGGGCATACGCTTAACGCTATATACGGAGATGTGGCCAATCAGCTTATTTGTATCATGTTCAAAAATCCCCACGCTGTATTCTCGGTTTTCTCTCGCTTGATAAATGGATTCCCGGATTTTTTCACGCTGCACGGCTGGCGAAAAATAACTGTCCCGATGACGAGGTTCGTACACAGACCAATAATTCCGGTTTCGCAGCAGCAATTGCACCATTTCTTCTGCATCTTCAACTGTCAAACTGCGCAGGTAACAAGTCTGTCCCTCGAAAAGCAAGTTCATATTAGGCCTCAGCAGATGTCAGTGAAATGAATTCCTTGGCATCCTGGACACATAAAGCGATTCCTTTTTCCCAAAACGCCTGTTGTGTAATATCTTCGCCCAGATGCTTCATTGCCAAGTCTTCTGCCGACATTACTGCTGTATCGCGAAGCAAAGCCATATATTTCTCTTCAAAGCCGCTCCCTTCTTCCAATGCTTTTGCATAGACGCTCAGCGAGAACAAGTAGCCAAAGGTATATGGGAAATTATAAAACGGCACGTAGGTAATATAGAAATGCAGTTTAGATGCCCAAAAATGTGGATGCGTTGATGCCAATCCACCGGCAAATCCTTCTTTTTGCGCCTGCTCCATCAATTCATTCAACCTGGCTGCAGGAACAACTCCATTTTTGCGTTCTTCATAGAAACGAGTTTCAAAGAGGAAACGCGAGTGGATATTCATAAAGAAAGCCACGCTGCGCTGTACTTTATCTTCCAGCAAAGCTATTTTTTCTTCCTTGGATTGTGCATTTTTTACAGCTGCATCCGCTACAATCATTTCAGCGAACGTCGATGCAGTTTCTGCAACATTCATCGCGTATGAACGATTTAAGGAGTGAACGGGACGCAGGGCATAAGTGTGGAACGCATGCCCGAGTTCATGTGCCAAAGTCGCTACATTAGACATTGATCCGCTATAAGTCATGAAAATGCGAGACTCCTCAGCCAACGGCAACCCTGTGCAAAATCCACCTGGACGCTTATTCGGACGGTCTTCTGCTTCAATCCAGCCATTTTCAAAAGCCTGCTGGGAAAATTGTTCCAGCTCAGGACCAAATTTGCCGAACTGCTTGAGGATGAACTCTGCACCATCTTGATAAGAAAATTGCTGTGTACTTTCTGTCACAGGTGCATCGACGTCATACCAGTCAAGTCCATCTTTTCCAAGCAACTTTCCTTTTTGATCTAAATAATCGACAAAAGGCTGTTTGTTTTTACTGATAGCGCCCCACATGGCATCCAGGGTTTCCTGTTTCATCCGGTTTATGTGCAGCGGCTCTTGGAGCGGATTATCCCACCCGCGCTTCTTGTAAGTTTCCAGACGGAAGCCAGCAATGGAGTTCAAGGTTTTTGCAAAAAACTCTTCCTTTTCGGTCCATGCCTGCTCCAGCTTTTCATAAGATTCTTGTCGAACTGCTGCATCCTTATGGGAACTTAAATTATTTGCTTGGCCGACCGACAAGGATTTTTCTTCGCCGTCCACATTTACTGTGACTGTGATTTCTCCGACCAGCATATCGTATAATTGGCTCCAGCTATGGTATCCATCGATGCTTAAAGCCGTGATCAAGCTTTCCTCTTTTTCTGACAGCAGCATCTTTGCCTCTTCACGCCATTCGTTCAAGACAAATGTAAATTCACGCAGAAGCTCGTCGTTCAAGAGCTCTGCCCATACCTCATCTTTAGTTTTCGCCAAATCCTGCTGGATTTTCTGGAATGAATTTTGGAATCGAGCAGATAAAGAAGATGCTTCGCTCTCCAAAATCCCTGCTTTTTTATCTTGCGTGTTCTGAGCCATCAGACAGCCAATAAATGCACCGGATTGGCTTAGATGCCGCATCACATGGCTCATCTGTTCAAGCAAACCGGCTACTTTTTGAGCATCTTCTTTTGATGCTGGCACCTGAAACTGCTGAACCAGCGTTTCAAATTCAGAGAGTTTCGCTACTGCCTCATTCATATGCAGCCGTAATTCCTGCGATTCGCTGCCTCCTGGAAATAGCGTATCCAAATCCCATACTTCTGGATAGTTAACCGTCATGTCTCTGCCCCCTGATAAACTTAATTTTCTAAAAACACTTATTAGTATAACATTTTTCTTTCCTAAACCGGAACAATATTCCACCTTTGCTTTTCACACTTCACCTTATCGCCATCTTTAGGAAATTTTTTGGAAAAGGATATTTGTTGATTGAAACGGCTACAGGTATACTATCAAGAAGGAGGGATTTCGTATGATTCGTATTTTGTTAATGACAATCGCTTTTATTGCGGTGATTGTTATGAATACTTTAGCAAACACCTTGCCATTGAATGGCCAAACCACAGGTGAAATATCTAATCGGCTTCTGGTCCTCTTTACGCCAGCTGGTTACGTATTTTCAATTTGGTCCATCATCTATCTTTTGCTGGCTGTTTGGATCATCGCTTTCTGGGTGCGTTTAAGAAAGGGAGAAACTCCTTCATCCAAGATTGCCTGGTTCTTCATCTTAAGCTGCATTTTTAATATCACTTGGCTGCTATTATGGCATTATGAATTTTTTATCTGGTCAATCGCTGCAATGCTGGGCTACCTAATTGCGTTAATTGCCCTTTATCTGCAATACGGCAATTCCGAAAGAAAGTTCACCGAACGGCTGCCGATATCAGTCAATATGGGTTGGATCAGCGTAGCTACTATTGCTAATATCAGTTTCGTTTTAACTTATTATAATTGGAGCGGCTGGGGTCTGAGTGATCAATTATGGACTGTTATCATGCTGACTGTCGCAACTGCGCTTGCTTTGCATATTCGCTTCCATCACTCGGACATTCCTTTTGCATTGGTCTTCATCTGGGCTTTCATCGGCATCGCCGTCAGACATGGAACCGACGAAATGCTGGTGACGACTGCCTCCCTTTTCCTAAGTGGCGTCATTTTAACCGGTATTTTATTAATTAAGAAAAGAACTACTCCGGCAGTTCAATAAAACGGCAGACGACTTGTTTCGAACGAGTTGTCTGCCGTTTTTTATTATCACTAAATTCAATTGCAAAAGAAACAGCAAAAAGGATTCCGAACTATAGACCGGATCCTTTTTGCTGTATTGTTACTTATCCAATTTAGTCAATAAGATCGGTTCGCCTTTAGTAACCAGCACCGTATGCTCAATTTGCGCCACTAATGACTGATCCGGTGTGATGAATGTCCAGCCGTCGCCTGATTCAACAATATGTTCAGCTTTTTGTGAGATAAACGGCTCTACTGCCAGCACCATGCCTTCTTTAAGAATGGTTGTTTCCCAAGCATCGTAATAGTTTAAAATATGCTGAGGGGCTTCATGGAGCGATTTGCCAATGCCGTGCCCAGTCAAATTCTTAATGACGAACAAGCCTTGCTCTTTTGCTTCGCGCTCGACGGCTTTGCCAATCTGGTTAAGCTTAGCGCCTGCTTTGACTTTCGTCATAGCACGATCAAATGCCGATGCTGCAGCTTCACAGATTTTTTCCTTGTCAGCATGCCCTTCACCGACTACAAACGAAATTCCAGTATCCGAGAAAAATCCTTCGTATGATCCAGAAACATCGATGTTGACGATATCTCCATCTTGGATCACGCGATCACCTGGGATACCATGCGCCACTTCTTCATTGACACTGATGCAAGTAAATCCAGGAAAATCATATTCTGATTTAGGTCCTGAAACGCCGCCCAGTTCCTTGAATAACTTACCGCCTAACTCATCAATTTCTTTTGTAGTGATTCCGGGTTTGGTTGCGGCTTTCATCGCTTCGCGAATTTCAGCCACCATTTGTCCCGCTTTTTTTAACATTTCAATATCTTTTTCAGTAGTTGCTATCATCAAATACCCTTCTTTCAAGCTTTTCTATTCAAGAATTATACCACAAAATTAAAAGAGAGGCTCCTGCCCTGTTTCATTTTGTAAGCAATGCATGCATAGAAAAAAGACTGTCCAGAGACAGCCTTTCGACTTTCAAGTTTCTGCGTCGACCAATTTCGGTGCAGCCGCAAAAAGCGCAGCACAGACAAAGGCAGCAAGCAAAAATACCGGAATCATGTAAGTTGCGTTGTAAACCACCGAATAGATGACTACATTGCCTTCAGCAAACATGCCGAAGAACAGAACTCCTGTAATAACATGAACAAGATAGCGCAGCGCAGAAGCAATAAGTACACCTGCAACTACTGCGATGAGCATTTTCCCTGTATGTTTGGCTTTAGCGTGCTGAAGATATTTTCCACGCATAATACCAGCAAGTCCTACGACTCCATATGCCAACAAGTAATCAAGGATAACCTGCATGACCACAAAACCGAAAGATAGTGGAGCTACTGAGATGAACCCCGAGACAATCTGCAGCAGACCTACCAGCAATCCTGTGAGGACACCAGCACCGACGCCTCTTCTAAAAGCGATCAAAACGATCGGTATCATTACTAAGCTAACTGAACCGCCCTGAGGCATACGGAAAGAAATAAAATCCAACACAAATGCAAGAGCTGCGAAAATAGCAATTTCCATCATTAACAATACTTTTTTATTTCTCATGACTTCCTCCTTAAATGTGTTATGCACATCACCAGAAGGGCCGTGAATAAAACCATATTAAAAACGGCGTCAGGACAGAGCCTGACGCCGTTGTAAGGGCCGGTTTCCATCCACATCCCTGCGCAAGTGTTAACTTACAGGTTCAAAGGGTAAGAACAGATGTTCACTCTCAGCAAAAGCTCCCCTTGTGGTGTATACAGATATTTATCAGTCACCTGTATTGTACACAAGGCCTTCCTTTTATGCAAGGTCGTTTTAAGATGGTCTGATAGGGTAAAACAATGGATAATGAAGAAAATTGAAAGGTGGTGGAGGCAGCCGGAATTTAGGCTTGCCGAAAAGATGATTGAACTATTAAAAGACCTGATAAAAATTCAAAGCGATACAAAGGAAGGAGCCAATGAAGCTCTTCTTTTTTGTGCAGATTGGCTGAAAGCAAAAGGAGAAACGGTTACTATTCACGACAATGAGGGCTATTTGATGTTGACCGCTGCTAAAGGGCAAGGGTCAGAAACCGTTGTTTGGAATGGCCATGTCGACGTGGTTCCTGGTCACAAAGAACAATTTGTGCCGTTCGAGGAACAGGGCCGTCTCTATGGACGTGGATCAGCTGACATGAAAGCCGGTGTGGCGGCCATGATGCAGGCGTTCACCGAGTTGGATAGCTCCGTTTTAAATCGCATTGTCCAATTACATATCGTCACCGATGAAGAGATTGGCGGCCGCAACACGTCTAAATGGCTGGTGGAGCAAGGATATCATGGTGATTTTGTCATTTGCGGAGAACCTACAGGATTAAAAGTCGGGCTGCAATCGAAAGGTATTTTACGCATGGATATGACGTTTAAAGGCAAGCCTGCACACGGCAGTCGTCCTTGGGAGGGCATTAATGCCATTGAATCGGCGATGAAGTTCCATATGGCCTCTTCCGAATTGCCTTTCCGTAAAGAATCTACCGAGTATTACGAACAGCCCTCAGTCAACTTGCCTATTATTAAAGCAGGAGATCGTTACAATGTAGTTCCTGAAATTTGTGAAATGTCCTACGATATCCGCTTTATGCCAGGACAAGATAAAGATGAGATTATTCGCCAACTGGCCGACTTGGCAGATACCTTAAATGTTGATATGGACTATAAAGCTTCAGGCTCTACCCCAGCTCTCACAACAACTAAGGATAACGTATTTATCCAAAGCCTACAGCAGAGCATTTTGGAAAC
Organism: Planococcus sp. (in: firmicutes); assembly: GCA_030147225.1. Lineage (GTDB taxonomy): Bacteria > Bacillota > Bacilli > Bacillales_A > Planococcaceae > Planococcus. The sequence goes on from JASLAI010000294.1 coordinate 7,763, forward strand.
AACGGAAAAAGAAGCGATTTTATTCGGTCAGCACGGTGCTGCTGATACACGTTATTATGCTGCAGTTACAGGCGGTGAAGGTGCCATCGAATTTGGTCCAAGCGGCGATGATTGGCACGGCAATGCGGAATATGTTTTAATTTCAAGTGTCCATGAATATAAGGAAATTCTATTGGCACATGTACAATCTGTCTAAATAGGTTTGCATCCTGCAAAATTCGGGAAAATAGTAATTACTAACCTCATGAATGGAGAGATTTAAATGGCAATTGGAAGACTAGTAAAATCTGCGATAAAGTACGGTCCCATCGCTTATCCAATCATCCGTAAAGTATTAAATAAAAGAAAACAAGGCAAAGCTGGACAGACAACTTCCAGAGAAACTGATACGCGCAGTAAAAAACGCTAACAAAAACGTACCGGCATAATATTATGCCGGTACGTTTTTGTTTTGACAGAATATGAAGTTTAAAATGCCAGCGCTTGTCGAGACTATACGGCTGCCTCCGCTTTTCTTTGTCCAGACTCCAGCAGCCAGCCTCTCGAGTCGCTTCAGCCTAGCTGCCAATGGCATAGAACGCCATTACCAGTTAGGCTTCCAGCGCTTGTCGAGACTATACGGCTGCCTCCGCTTTTCTTAAATATAAGGAATTGCATCCCGTATTGCCAGATAGCCTGTTTGATTTTGGTCTGAAGGGCGCTGTGCAGTTTCTTCAGACTCGCTGTCCGGCTGTTCCTGTTCATCTTGAGCTTCCATGATCTCTTCGAAAGACAATGGATTCGGCTGTGGCATTTCAACATCTTCCACCTTCCATGTGTCTTGGTATTCTTCGAAGAATGAATTCGCCATCGCTTGATAGCCCAATTGATTTGGATGGACATCACCCGGATTTGGAACCTTATCTATGCCGTCTGAACCAAACGATTGGTCTACGGATACAAAAACTGCACCTGCTTTTTCAGCTGATTGCCGGAGAATTTCATTAAGCCGGTCAAGCTGTTTGGCTGTGCCATTCTTTTGGTTGTCACGGACGTGGGGATAAGCAAAATAATAACCCATTACATAGACAGCTGCATCCGGAGAGGTTTCCGTAAGTTCGGCTAAAATCAAATCCATGTTTTCCCTTGTTGCATTGAGGGCAAAATCAGCCTGTATTTGCTGAAAAGTCAATGACCCCTGTATCGGGTCGTTCTGAACCAGCCGCAGCAGATCATTTGCTCCTGCTGATACAGTTATAAGATTGGCTGTTGCCAGCATATCTTTCGCTTCATCCGTTTGAATGCTTTCCAGTACATCTGCTGTAGTAAAACCCGGAAATGCGAGATTTTTCGAAAAAAACGCAACAGGTTGATTGCGCACCAATTCCTGTGCAATCAAATCTGTATATCCGGCATCTATTTGACGTTCTGGTGTCTGGCCAGCTGCCAATGAATCTCCAATCGCTACGTAAGATACAGGCAGTTCAATCTTCGCTTGCGCTGAAGCCGATCCGCTGAACATCAATAAGCCCCCAATTGCCGCAATCAAATACTTCTTCATTTCAATCACCTCTTAAAATGCCCAGTTTCCGTTTCGGAAGATAGGCTCTTTTGAACCTTCTGCTGTGATGCCGTCAATATCCATACTGCTACTGCCAATCATGAAATCTTCGTGGACGATTGATGTATTCAGGCCAATGGCTGCCAATTGATTTCGTTCAAGGTCACGCGCACCTTCGTAGCAGGTCGGATAAGAATCTCCAATAGCTAAATGATTTGAAGCATTTTCATCAAACAGCGTATTGTAGAACAAAATATTGGAATCGGAAATCGGAGATTGATGCGGCACCAATGCCACTTCTCCCAAATAAGCCGCTCCCTCATCTGCATTGATCATTTCGTTAAGAAGTTCTTGTCCTGTCTCAGCTTTGGCATCGACAATTTTGCCTTTTTCAAAAGTCAGGGTAAAGCCATCGATCACATTGCCTTGATAAACAAGAGGCTTCGTATTTCGGACCTTGCCCTCCACTCCATACTTTAACGGCACCGTGTAGACTTCTTCAGTAGGCATGTTTGCAATGAAAGGATTGCCCTGAGGTGTTTTTGAAGCCCCGGACATCCAAATATGCTTGTCAGGAAGTTCAATCGTCAGTTCCGTTCCAGGCGCACTGTACTGTAATTTTACATATCGTTTATCGTTTAATTGGGCAGCCCGCTGCTCCAATAAAGCGATGTGGTTTTTCCATAATTCCACTGCATCGCCTTCACCAATGCGCACTGTTTTGAAAATAGCCTGCCATAAGGCCTCCATCTGCTGTTCAGCAGGCAGATCTGAAAAGACTTTCTGTGCCCATTTCGGTGAAGGAATGGCTACAATCGACCAAGCCACTTTGTCTGACCCAACAGCCTGACGGTAACGTTCCAATGCTTTTCCTGCAGACTTCTGCGAATCAGCCAAACGTTTTGCCGGAACTCCCGTCAACAGATCCGGATCTTCCGCATCAATCCAGAGGAACGAACCGCCCGTGTTGATGACTTCATCGCGCTGAACAACTGACCATTCAGGATAGTCCTGAAATGCCTCATCCGGCGCCAAATCAAAATGGGTCCGCGTAAGAACTGGATCCTCATAATTGACCTGTACTCGCTTTGCGCCTGCTTCATATGCTTTTTTTACAACAATGCGTGTAAATTCAAGGGTATCGGTCGTGGTATTAATGACAATCAATTGCCCTTTTTGAACATTCAACCCAACATAAACGGTTAATTCAGCATATTGTTCGAGCTTCTCTTGAAAATTCATCGTTTATTCCCCTTTGCGGCAATGGTTTTGCTGGATCCTTCAATAAGCTTTCCACCATGTATCACTTTTTGCACAGGCTTGGAAGGCAATTCTTTGGTAAATTTCTTGTAATGACGTTCGTCAGCATACGCTAATAAAGTCAGGACTTCACCGTCCGCTCCCGCTCTTCCGGTTCTTCCTGAGCGATGCAAGTACTGCTCGATCGTTTGTGGAACGTCCACATGGATCACATGCGTCACTAAATCGATATCTAGTCCACGAGCCGCTACTTCTGTTGCAATCAATATAGCTACTTCCCCTTTTCGGAAAGCATCCAATGCTTTTTTACGTTCATCTTTTTTCATCTCGGAATGCAAAGTGACGATTTTCGCGTCACGGAACTTCAATTTATTTTCCTTCATCAGCAGTTGATCCAGGTTATTGACGAAAGCCAAGCCTTTCATGCCGGGAATATGTGATAGGCTTCGAAGCATTTCGGTTTTGTCCCGCTC
>JASLAI010000321.1 GCA_030147225.1 Planococcus sp. (in: firmicutes)
CGATATCATCCATAGCTTGTGTATAATAGGAAGTTTTTTTCATTTCGTGGTCTTCAATCAATCTGCCCTTTTCATCAAGTTCAAGGAAACGTTCTCCTTCTGAACGGAACGGTTCGACGCGTTTATTGAAGCGGTCGTAAATTCCTAGAAACTCTTTCCCCATGCCTATCGGCCAGTTCATTGCGTAAGATTGAATGCCAAGAACTTCTTCCAGCTCTTCCATCAATTCAAGCGGCTCTTTTCCTTGACGGTCCATTTTGTTGATAAAAGTGAAAATCGGAATGCCGCGCATTTTACAGACTTTGAACAGCTTGACGGTCTGTGCTTCAATTCCTTTGGCAACATCGATAATCATGACTGCACTATCGACGGCCATCAATGTACGATAGGTATCTTCACTGAAGTCCTGGTGTCCAGGAGTATCGAGAATATTGACACGGTGTCCTGCATAATCAAATTGCATAACGGAAGAAGTTACGGAAATACCGCGCTGCTTTTCAATTTCCATCCAGTCGGAGGTCGCGAATTTTCCGCTTTTCTTTCCTTTAACTGTTCCTGCGTCACGGATTGCTCCGCCAAATAACAGTAATTTTTCCGTTAAGGTTGTTTTACCAGCATCCGGGTGGGAAATGATGGCGAAGGTTCTTCTATTTTGAATTTCATTCTTTAATTGGTCTGACATGTTTATACGCTCCTTTAATCTACTCTCTTCATATTAGAGAAGGGTGCCGAAAAAAACAAGGAATTTTAACCTCTACAGAAAAAAGAAGCCCCAAAGGCTTCTTTTTTTTCACTGAAACTTCTTCAATGCTTCCTGTATTGCAATCTCTTTGTCGCTATGTGGATATTTTGTGCTGCCGATAATCTGGTAATCTTCATGTCCTTTTCCAGCAAGAATGATGATGTCTCCAGCTTCAGCTTGTTGTACGGCATGTTTCACCGCTTCTTCCCGATCACCGATGCAGGCAAAGTTATCGTGAGTCATTCCCGCCTGCAGATCTCCTAAAATACTTTCAAAACTTTCATCGCGCGGATCATCTGTCGTCAAAACGACGTAATCTGCAACCGATGCTTTTTCAGCCATAATTGGGCGTTTTGTTTTATCGCGGTTGCCGCCTGTCCCCACCAGGAAAATAATGCGGTTCTTTTTAAAATCCTGAACGGCATGAATCGCTTTTTCAATGGCATCAGGTGTATGCGCATAATCAATGAAAACGGAAAGCGGTGCTTCAAGCTCCACTTTCTGCATCCGTCCTTCCACCGGCGCAATGGCTGCCAATGCTTTAAGAATTTCATCCAGTCTGTAGCCTTCCGCATACAAAGCGGCAATGGCTGCCAATGCGTTGGAAACATTGAATTCGCCGAGCAATTTCATCGACACCTTGAATTGTCCTTCAGTACAGTCGAGTATGAAAGTAGTTCCTTCATGCGTCAACTGAATGTCTTTCGCTTTAAATTGTGCATCATTTTGAATGCCATAAGTGTAGACCGGATGCGGAGTCATTTTCGCTAACTCGATTGACCACGGATCATCCGCATTTAAAATCGCCTGCTTTTGATTAGCAAGATCCTGACCAAGCTGCGAGAACAATAACCCCTTAGCGTGACCGTACTCTGCCATCGTTCCATGAAAATCTAAGTGATCGTGTGTCAGATTAGTAAATATCGCAGTATCAAACTCGACTCCTGCCAACCGTCCAAGAACCAGGCCATGCGATGAAACTTCCATCGTCATGTGAGAGCAATCTTCGTCCCGTGCATGTGCGATCATTTGCTGGGTCGTCAAGGTATCGTTAGTGGTATTGGCCGATGGATGCAATTGGCCATTCAAGTTGAAGCCAATCGTGCCTGTCAAAGCCGATTTCTCGCCCAGCTCCATCAGCATAGCATGCAAAATTCCTGCCACACTTGTTTTGCCATTAGTGCCAGTGACACCAATCATGTGAAGAAGCTTTGAAGGATAATCGTAAAATTTGGCAGCTAACAGGCCGAGCGTTCGCGAAGTGCTTTCTACAGTAATGACTGTCGCATTATCTATCGTCAATGGCTTTTCAGCCACGATTACAGAAGCACCTTGATCCGCTGCTCGCTGAGCAAAATCATGACCATCCACTGTATAGCCCGCGATGCATACAAACATCGAATCCGCTTTGATATTACGTGAGTCAATTGTTAGGTGCTCAATGCTTTCAGGCAAAGCGCCTTTAATCTGATGATACGGAATTGCCGCAAGTAATTCTTTGCTGTTCATGAAAATCCTCTCCTAACTCTTATGAAACCAATGGAGACAGCACATATGCATGGAGCAAAGCTGCTGCTGCCTTTAGTGAATCTATATGGGTGCGCTCGTATGAATGTGAAGCTTCAATGCCAGGACCAAATAATGCATGCTTAACATCATGGCCGGCACTGATTGCCGCTGATGCATCAGATCCATAATAAGGATAGATATCGACTTTATAATCGATGTCATGGTCTTTTGCCAAAGATATCAAGTGGCGGGTCAATCCATAATGATAAGGGCCGCTTGAATCTTTTGCACAGATGGATACGGTATATTCGTCCGATTCTTGTCCATCTCCGATAGCGCCCATATCAACTGCAATGTATTCTTGGGTTTCAGGCGGAATGCTGGCATTGCCGCCATAACCGATTTCTTCATTATTGGAAATGTAAAAATGCGTGGTATATGGCAGTTGCTCTTCCGTTTGGCTGAAATGCTTGACCAATTGAAGCAACAAAGCGGTGCTTGCCTTGTCATCCAAATGACGGGATTTAATGTATCCGGATGACGTTGCTTCGAATCTCGGCTGGAAAGATACAAAATCTCCCACTTCGATCCCTAGGTTTCTTACTTCTTCTTGTGAAAAAACCTTTTCATCCAAACGCACTTCCATATTATCAGCATTGCGCTCAGCCGAACCTGCGTCTTTATAGACATGTACGGTTGTCTGATGCAGAAGGATCGTTCCAGAGACCATTGTTCCATCTGCTTTATGTATGAGGCAATTTTCGCCTTCGATGGCATTAAATTTAAAACCGCCGACCAATGATAACTTTAATCGTCCGCTCGGTTTGATTTCTTTCACCATAGCACCCAAAGTATCGACATGCGCAGTCAGCAGACGGTGCTGCTGTTGATTTGTTCCTTGGATTGTGGCGATCACAGCCCCTTTGTTAGTCGTCTTGTGCTCAACATTCCACTCCGTAAGCAAGGTACGAATTTTCAACATAACGTCCATGGTGTAGCCGGAAGGACTTGGAATTTCCACTAGCTCTTTCAATAGATCGATCGTTTCGTTTTGATTCCACTGATAAGTCATTACTATCACTCCTTGATCTTATAATCATATCAAAATGAAAGATGTTCGGACAGTCCTGTCTTATAGTATTATAGTATAAGTTGAACTAAAGCATTTATCTTTGTACTCGGCTTTAGCCATAATCGGTCTCTTACATAAACAAATTAAAGTTTTCTAAGTATATATCAGCTTATTGTAGTTTAAAAGCATGAATCCAGAGGTGTCCAATGCAAAGTAACTTTATCAACCGCAAAAGAAGCCAGCTCTTTATCCATTTGTATGGATTTGCAGGCGTTTTTCATTTTGCCCTCAATCAATTGGTGGAAATGAATGCAGCCGTCATTTCTCCAATTTTCGGCATTTTGTCTTATCTGGTGCTGCTTGTATTGTATGTCACAAAAGTGAACAACCGAGCCCTTCAATACGCCGTTCTGTTTGCCATGAACGTGTATGTCTTTGTATTGAATTTTGAATCCTTGTCACCCATTACGCTTGTTTTCTTTGTAGTGCCGATCATTGCGTCCGCTTTATACAACGATACGAAACCGATCGTCATCCTGGCACTTGTCACTGCTGTTGAATTTTCGCTTCTTTTGATCGTATTTAACCGG
>JASLAI010000330.1 GCA_030147225.1 Planococcus sp. (in: firmicutes)
ATAAAAGATTTTGTTTTCGCTTTGGTCATAAATGCCTGCTTGAAAATAATCCAGAAACTATGCATAATTTTTCCCCACTTTCGCAATGAAAATTTCTTCGAGGGAAGGTTCCTCTATTGCAAAATGGCGAAGTGTGCCTAAATCCAGTGCTTTTGCCAGCAGAACTTGTGCAACGGTCTCATCTGTAACCTGAAACAAAGCCCCCTCTTTTGTTTTTGTAAAATGATCGACACCCGCTATATTGCTTAAATGGCTAAGGTCGGCATTCATATTCAAACGGACTTTCTGTTTGCCAAATGATCGTTTCACTTCGCGGATCGAGCCTCCAACTACTACTTTTCCGCGATCCAAAATACTCATATCGTCACATAATTCCTCGACATGATCCATCCGGTGGCTGGAAAAGACAATCGTTGCTCCTTGCTTTTGAAAATCCAAAATAGCTTTTTTCAGCATTTCCACATTAACCGGATCGAGTCCCGAAAAAGGCTCATCCAATATCAACAACGATGGTTTATGCAAAAGTGATGCAATCAATTGGATTTTTTGCTGATTGCCTTTAGACAACTCCTCGACTTTTTTTTGGCTGTAATGGGGAACTTCGAACCGTTCCAGCCAAGCAGCCGTTTCTCGCTTAGCATCCGCTTTCGGCATCTTTCGCAGCTGCGCCAAATAAACCAGCTGCTCTTCCACTTTCATCTTTGGATATAAACCGCGTTCTTCGGGCAGATAACCGATGTCTGGACTGTTAGCGTATGTAATGGGTTTTCCATTCCACCGGACTGTTCCATGAGTCGGGTCCAGCAAACCCAGAATCATCCTGAAAGTCGTCGTCTTACCTGCTCCATTGGCACCTAGAAATCCATGCATCCCGCCTTCTTCGATTGACAGTGAAAGATTATCCACTGCTGTAAAATCGCCGAATTTTTTTGTTACCTGTTCTACATACAAAGCCATTTCCGTTCGCCCCTTCCTTTCTACTTATTACGAAACATCTGCCGAAATGTTTCAAAATTGCAGGACTTTTCAAAAGAAACCCTTTATACTTAAAATGAATATCCATTCAGAAAGGGTTGATTACGTTTGAGAACCTATAAACTTACAGCATTCGAACAAACAGGTAAACAGATATTAGATGAAACATTTACTGCTGAAACTGACGATGAAGCATGCGATAAAGGAAGAGTGATTCTAGAAGAGAAAGAGCTGCTTAAGCAAACGCACCGCCTCGCCTCACCCGCTGGCAAGCTCCTTCTTTTCCATTCATAAGAACGTAAAAAGCATGGCGGATTTTTTCCGCCATGCTTTGTTATTCCCCTTTAAATTCGGGTTTGCGCTTTTCGACGAATGCCTGTATGCCTTCTAGATGATCCGCTGATTTTCGCATGGCCGTTTGAGCTGCTGCTTCCATTTCTAACACTTTTTCCAGTTCAGCCACTTTTAATTGGTGAAGGATATACTTGGATGCTAACTTAGCGCTAAGTGGAGATGCAATAACATCAGCTGCGTAGCTTTCAGCCTGTTCAAGTGCGCGTCCCTCAGCAGTCACTTCCTCGATCAGCCCTTTTGCCAGTGCGTCATGCGCTTTTAAGGTTTGCCCCGCCCAAATGATCTGCTTGGCTTTTGGCACACCTACACGCTCTTTCATAAAGAAATGACCGCCGCCATCCGGCACCAATCCAATGCCGATAAAATTCATTGCCAATTTGCTGTTTTCTTCGGCAATAACATGATCACATGCCAATGCCATGCTGAAACCAAGCCCTGCCGATGCACCGTGAATGACCGCCACCGTTATCTGCGGCAAAGTGTAGAGCGCTTTTGCTAATCGGCTGACATCCTTCATGACCAATTCGATATCCATTGGATTTTCTGGATCCATCATTTCCTTGATGTCGCCGCCTGCTGAAAATGCTCTTCCTTCACCTCGAATGATCAGTACCTGTATGGTGCTGTCCTGCACAAGTGATTCGAAGCAGTCTGCCAACTCTTTCATCATCGTGCCATTCATGGCATTCATCGATTTTGGGCGATTTAGCACTAACTGGCCAATTCGTCCTTGTTTTGTCAATTCAATCGTCTCATACATAAAAAAAAGACACCCCTTCGTAAAAGTGAATTGTCATTCACCTTTACGTATTCGGTGTCTCTTTTGAATATCCTTTATTTTCGTAAAATTACATGCTTTCGTATAAAGATTGTACCGGCTTGATCAAAACGCGGTTCACTTCTTCGATCATTTGGCTTAATCCCATTTCGGCTTCAAGCATTGCAAGAATCTTTTCATTTTGTTGAGCTGCTTGTGCAGTGCTCTGCGCATTCATCATTTCTTCTTCAGTGATTTCTTCGCCTTGTGTTTGCTTCTGCTGAAGAGAAATCTGCAAATCACGGAAAGTCTTGAACAATTCGTTTGCTTCATTGTCAGAAGTGACTTGTGCAACTGCCTCTTCTAATTTCTTAAACTCGTCTGTTTCACGGAACGTGCTTTCCAATTTGTTGATGTCGTCGTAAATGTTTACTGCCATTTTCATCATTCTCCTTTTGTTGTCAGTTTAGTATCATGACAAAAATTCCTTGGAAGACTCCAATGAATCCTCCCAGAAAAGCGCCCAATACGGTAATCATTTTGAATTCTCTCCGTGAAATCCCTAGCACCAATTCTTCCAGGCGGCTGAGCGGCAGAGAATCGACTTGCTCTTTCACCATACCTTCCATATCAATTTTCAATATGGTTTCTTCCAGTTTATACTCGCCTTGTTCGAAGACAAAGTCTGTCACAAGTGGAGTAATATTGACACTTGTCCATTCTAACCCTCCAGGCCAAGTCTCTGCAAGTGTTGCGTTTAAACGTGTGGATATCCGCGCTTTTTCACGGACATATTGTTTGACTGCTGTCAGGGCCGTATCAAAGTCAAATTCCTTTAGAAGTTCATCAACTCTCCGGTCCTGCACCTTTTCCCATTCGCTGAATGCCAAAGTTCCCAGCAGTTCAAAGGTTCTAGGGGAATTGAGGAACTTGATGATTTCAGGCTGTATCCGGTCAACCAAAGGTTTTGACTCACCCAAAATCGAATGAAGCATATGGCCAAAACGCCCGCGGGATTCCAGGAATTCGTCCAACAGCGACTTGATCGTCTGTCGGCCATGCGGCGATTCGAAATAATCCGATCCTTGGTCAATTGCATATTGTACACCTTCAAACAGCTTTGTTTCTGTTTCTGCTTTCCAATTGTCCGGCATCAGCTCTCGGATGGTTTTTCCAGCAATGTAGGCTTGCAGCGAATCTTTCTGAAGATCTACCAATTCATCCAGCTTCGCTTCGATTTTCACGTCCACGTGTGTTTGTCCAGCAGCAAGAAGCCAGTCATTGAAGGTTTTCGGTGATTCAAATACATGCTTGTTCAGTTGCCTGTTGATCCACTTCTCTGTTTTCAAATGCATTTCCTTATTAAAAAAACGCTTTTTGAATGTTTCGGGGGTCAGCAAATGTTCAACAACAGTCCTGCCAAGTTGGCGGGATAATTCATCGCGCCGTTTTGGGATAAGTCCCGGTGTCAGCGGAACTCGCCATTTTCCAATATACTTTGCCTCATAAGGCCAAAACAGCATTTTAATCGCCAAATGATTGGTAACACCACCTATGACCGCTCCAACCACTGCCATAAAAACTAAGGTCCATATAATAGTCACTTTTGTCACTCATTTCTTTTCTGCTTTGTGTATTCAGTTGAATCCCCTATAATGATAAGAGTATAACAAAGGGGGATCTGCATGCTTCAGCATTTTAAATTTAAGCCGATGTTCGAAAATCGTCAATTGCCTGGATGGGACATCTCCTTCTTTTATAAAAATGAACGGATTACCGGAGAGTATCACCCGGATGGCAGCATCGTTTGGCGTTCTAAACCGCCTCAAGATGAAGAAACCATCAAAACCATGATTCACGAGCTGATGCTCTACCATGTATACGATTAAAGCGCTGGAAAGTTCCGGCGCTTTTTTTCGTACACTCTTTCAATTATAAGGAACGGAAGCCGAATTTAACAGCGATAGCTTCTTAAGTCATAAAAAAAGGGAATGTCCCTTTACCCGACAGACTGGGTTTGGGACATTCCTGATTGAATTTTATACATTTGATAATAGGTGCCGCCTAGCTTCATCAATTCCTCATGGGAACCGGCTTCTGCAATTCCGCCTTTTTCCAATACAAGGATGCGATCAGCGTTCTTAATCGTTGACAGACGATGGGCGATGATAAATGTTGTTCTGCCTTTTTTCAACACATCCATAGCGTGCTGAATGATTTCTTCTGTTTCTGTGTCGATATTGGATGTTGCTTCATCCAATATTAAGATTGCCGGATCGAATGCCAATGCACGGGCAAAAGAAACCAATTGCCGCTGTCCTGAAGAAAGCGTACTGCCTTTTTCCACTACGGGCTCATCAATTCCTTTCGGCAAGTGATTTAATACCCGCTCACCGCCGACTGCGGCCAGTGCATCTATCACCATTTGCCGGGTAATCCGTTCATCACCAAGCGTGACGTTCGATTCAATCGTTCCACTGAACAAATAAGGATCCTGCAAAACAATCCCCATATGCTCCCTGACCGACTGCCTCGGCATGTCATTAATATTGACGCCATCTATGGTAATGGCACCATTGGAGACATCGTAAAAGCGGAACAGGAGATTCATGATAGAGCTTTTGCCGGAGCCGGTGTGTCCGACCAGCGCCACAGTTTCCCCTTGCTTCGCTTCAAAGGAAATGTCCTTCAGCACATACTCTTTCTCCTTGTAGGCAAACCATACTTGCTCAAAACGGACATTGCCCTGATAGCGCGCAATTTTTTTGTCCACTACCGGTTCTCCCTTTTGATCCAGCAATCGGAATACCCGTTCAGCTGCCACTAAGGCCTGCTCAAGACGGCCAAACTGGTTGACGATGCCGCTGATTGGATTAAACAAACGGATTATATAGTCGATAAACGCATACAGCACCCCGACCGTTACCACTGTACTGCCGGACATGGCAGCACCGCCAAAATACCAGATAAACAGAATAAAAGTCAGAGATCGCAGCACACCAACTAAGTTGTAGGAAGCTGCGCCTTCAAGAATCAACAACTTTTTCTGGTACTTGTAATGTTCATCATTCATTTCTTCGAACTCATCTTTCATCTTGCGTTCCCGGCGGAATGCCTGAATGATGGTCATCCCTTGGACCGATTCGTTGATCATGGCATTCATTTCACTAACCTTTTCCCGTACTATGTGATTGTAGCGTGCTGCATACTTGCGGTATATAAGCATCCAGACATACAGTAAGGGAACCAGAATTAATGTCATGGACGCCATCTTCCAATCCAGATAAAACAGCGCGACATAAATTCCGGCCATATACATAAAGCTTGTTGCGAATTGAGACAGCACTGTTACGAATAGATCTCGGATGGCTTCTGTATCATTGGTGATGCGTGCCACCACCTTGCCTGCCGGTAAATTATCAAAATAACGGATCGGCAAAGTTTGCGTATGTTCGTAAACGTCATTTCGCATCTTCCGGATAATCCGGTTAGCCCCTTGCTGCAGAAGAATGGACTGAAAGTAACGGAAAATGGCCGTTACGACAGCCAGTCCAAAGAATAAAGCCAATAAATAAGCAATCGGTTCAAAGTTCACTGTATCTCCCGAGACTGCTATATGATTATCGATTATCTCTTTGGCAATGAGCGGCGCTGCCAAATCGGCAGCTACTGCGATAGCCAGCATCACTAATCCAAAAATCAGGACACCTTTAAAATTCATTGCATATTGTATTAATCGTTTTCCTGTTCCCATGTTTACACCTCCTCGATTTGCTGTCTGAGGAATTGTTCATTATACCAGCCGTTCGTTTTCAGCAAATCACCATGAGTTCCTTCTTCAATAATCTTTCCATCATCCAATACCACAATCCAATCTGCGTGTTTCACCGCAGAAAGCCTATGCGTAGTAATGATGGTGGTCTTACCGGAACGCTCTGCCTGGATGTTTTCAATGATGCGCGCTTCCGTTTTCGCGTCGACTGCTGAAAGCGAATCATCAAGGATCAGAATTTCCGGATTTTTAATCAACGCCCTTGCAATTGAAATTCGCTGCTTCTGACCGCCAGACAAGGCCACCCCTTTTTCGCCAACCAGTGTATCAAGCCCGCTTGGCAATAAGGCCAAATCCTTTTCAAAATAGGAAAGGCGAAGCGCTTCAATCAATTCTTCTTCACTGGCATCCGATTTGCCGAACAGGATATTTTCCCGGATTGTCCGTGAAAACAGCACATGGTCTTGCGGCACATAGCCAATCCAACTGCGCAATTGATCCTTCGTCAATTTTTTCAATTCAATGCCATTCATCAGGATTGACCCTTGTCCTGTTGGATACTCTCTCATCAATTGCTTGACGAAAGTTGATTTGCCGCTGCCAGTCTTGCCGACTATACCCAATGTCTGTCCACTGTTCATTGATAAATTGATGCCTTGAAGGTTAATCGAGCTTGACTGGGGATAAGTAAAACTGAAATCCTTGAAGCCAATCTGCTCTGGCCGGCCGGTTCTGGCCGGTTCCTTCGGGTCAGTGACGTCTTCCGGATAATCCAGGGTTTCATTAACACGATCCAAAGAAGCATTCCCGCGCTGAAGAATGTTGATCAGTTCACCGATTGCGAACATTGGCCAGACAATCATACCCAGGTAAACATTGAAAGCGACCAGATCTCCCAACGACATGGTTCCTTCAGCTACTAAGAATGCACCGTAGCCTAAACCGATCATATAGCTGATGGATGTCAATACTTTCGTTACAGGTGCAAACAATGCAT
>JASLAI010000392.1 GCA_030147225.1 Planococcus sp. (in: firmicutes)
CTCAGCAATCGCACAGGCAACTTCCAAAATAAAAATCGCCAGTTCTTCGACCATTATCAGCACGTCAGATCCGGTTCGGGTCTATGAGAACTTTGCGACGCTTGATTTGATTTCCGATGGGCGTGCAGAAATTGTTGCAGGGCGCGCTTCCCGCATCGGGCTTTATGAGTTGCTCGGGTATAACCTCCGCAATTACGAGGAGTTATTTGAAGAGAAATTCGATCTTCTTCGGTTAATCAATGAAAACGAAATCGTCAACTGGAGCGGTGAGTTCCGTGCGCCTTTGCGCGATGCACAGGTTCTTCCGCGTCCGGTCAATGGCTCTTTGCCAATATGGCGCGCAGTGGGCGGTACGCCTGCGAGTGCAATGAAAGCTGGATATGCAGGTGTGCCGATGTTCATGGCTCATTTAGGCGGTGCCGCGTCGCAGTTCAAGCGAACAGTAGACAGCTACCGCGAAGCAGCGCGAGCAGGCGGACACAATCCGGATGAATTGCCGATCGCTACAGCAGGATTTTTCTACGCTGCAGAAAGTTCCCAGCAGGCATTGAAAGAGTTGTACCCTCACATCAATGAAGGCATGAAGAAAACCAATGGCGGCGGATTTCCGAAGCAGCTGTTCGCGCAAGGCGTAGACCCGCATAACATCATGAACATCGGCAGCCCGCAGCAGATTATCGAGAAAATCCTGTACCAGCACGAAGTGTTCAATCATCAGCGCTATATTGCCCAGATCGACTTTGGCGGCATGCCGATGGACAACATCAAGAAAAATCTGGAATTGATCGGCACGGAAATCTTGCCGGCAATCAAAAAATACACAGCCAAAAAATAAGGAGAGATCCGAATGAAAATCGTTGGTTTATCCGGTTCCCAAATCGGCTCAAAAACAAGAATCGCCATTGACGCGACGCTCAAAGTGATTGCAGAAAAGTACCCGGAAGTGGAAACGACATTGATCGATCTAGCTGACTACAAAATGGAATTCAGCGACGGCCGCAATTACCTGGATTATGAAGGCGATACGGGCTATGTGACGAAGACTTTGATGGAAGCGGATGCCATCATTATCGGCACGCCGATTTTCCAGGCATCGATACCGGCTAGTTTGAAGAACATTTTTGATTTGCTGCCGGTCAATGCTTTCCGTGACAAAGTGGTCAGCATGCTGGTAACAGCGGGATCCGCTAAGCATTACATGGTAGCCGATACACAGCTGAAACCGATTCTGGCTTATATGAAAGCGCAGATGGTGCAAACTTTTGTGTTTATTGTAGAAGAGGATTTTTACCAAAAAGAAATTACGAATCACGACGTGCTGTTCCGACTGGAACGTCTGGCAGAAGACACGGTGGTGTTGACGGAAACCTTTACGAAAATCCGTGAGGAAAAAGAAGCGGCGTATGATTTTTGAGGAAATGCATAGAAGGAGGCGCTGAACAGGAGCGTCTTCTTTTTTTCGGAGAATTTAGTAAAGGCAACTTTACTTAAACAAAGAAATGGTTTTAATTTGCCTCCTATAAAATATAACTACTTGTATAACTTAAACTACTGCAATAGCAGTCCTTTTAATCCAGTCCATTTTCTTGATTTAGTTTAAATAAAGATTAATTAGGTTATAGTAACTATTCATTAAGAGTACTACTACAAATAATGGCTAATCTTATGGAACATATAAAAGAAGTGAAGCAGGAAGGGAATGGGCAAATGAAAAGAATAGAATTGCTGATCATTTTGCTTGTTCTCATTGCCATCGGCCTGTTGCTGTTTTGGCTGATTGGCAGTGATAGCGGAGTGGGTTTTATTTTTAGCAGGTTTGATATATGAAGCTGTGTACAAAAGAAAGCAGCCATTTAAGGATATTGGCAAAATTTGCGTGCGGCAACTTTACTGTGCAGCTCGTTGCTGCTAATAGCAAGATCAGCTTGTGAACTGCGGAAAAATCAACAAGCTCTTTTGTAAGGAGCAAAGAGGCGGGTTGATTGCTTTGATGACGGTTCGGTATGCTAAGTCTAGGTATCTTTATTTGCGGATGAGATGAGTGAAGTAGAAAAATAGATGGATGGGCCGGTAGGAAGAGGTTTTCTGCCGGCTTTTTTGTGTCGAAATGCGAACACCCGGGTTAACAGTCCGAACACCCGGGTTAGAAAAGTAAACACCCGGGTTGAAACAGCGAACACCCGGGTTAAAAAAATCAAGCCAATAAAACTGCATAAAAAAACATCCCGTGGAAGTTTCTTAACTTCCGCGGGATGTTTGTTCTGTTTTATTTATTTCTTCTCCAACGCAATTACAAATCCTAAATACATCAACGCGTTGCGTGCTTTAAACGTGTTGGCCATGGCCATGCGTTCGAGTTCCACTTGGGTCATTTGGTGCTTGCGCAGTTCGCCGGTTTGGGCAATTTCGTCTTTCTTGGTGATGACTTGGACGAAGCTGCGTTCCATTTGGTCGCGCAGCAACAAGGCGCGGACCGTGGCGATGTTCTGCGTTTGAGATTGCTCGTAGCCGAAGATTTCTTTTGACAGCCAGAACAAGGCTTTTAACGCACCATTTTTGGTGTCGCGTATGAACGGCTTAAGGGCATTTTTCGGCTGCTCGTCTTCGAACCAGATGCGCTGCATGCCGGCGCGTGGGTCTTTCATATCGAGCTGGTAATACTGGGTGACGAACTGGGCCGTTTTTGTGAATAATGAAAACGACTGTCGGTAGACGGACTTTAATTGCTCGTTGCGTTCTGTTCCCGGCTCCTGCTCGAGTGCTTCAAAGAGGTTCCAGCGCAGCGCCGTAAATTCTGCCACCATGGAATCCATGAAGGTTTCAAGGAAGTGGCCGTGTTCTTTGTCATCGCCTTTATGACGGTAATTCAAATTATCAACTTTCATCGTACCTTCCGGATCGACTTCGTTGTTGTCGTTCAGCAGCAAACGATGCTTGGCGCACCAGTCGCGGTACTCGCGCTCGCGGCCTTCGAAAAAGTTTGGCTTGTAGCCGCCTGTGATGTCGATCGGCCCGATGTCTTCCAGCATTTTCACTGCCAGCTTCAAGCGGTCTTCATACAAGGCGCGTCCGTTGGTGCCGGTGATTTTGTCTACTCCATCGCGCAGCAAGTCGCGTGCTAAGTGAAGCGCTTCGGCTTTTTGATCTTTATCGCGCAGAAACATGGAATAAAAAATCAGTCCCCAGCCGCGTTCAGCATCTTTGCGTTCGTAGGACGGATCATTGTCAGCTTCAGTCATTTGTTCCAAAACGTCTAGGCCATCAAGAGAACGTCCTACATAAATCAAGACTTCTGCATAATTCAGGCAGATTTGATTCCAGATGGTCGGCGGCACTTTGCCGCGGAACTGGGCATGCAGACTTTCGAATAAAAACAGCTGGCGCTGCTTCATCGGGCTATTCCACTCTTTCTGCAACTGATGCTGGACGCCCAGCTGGCTGCATTCCAAAAGGATTGCCAGTGGATAGGCTGCCTGTCCTTCCAAGCGCTTCTTCAAGTGCTCGATCACTTCTCTAAGTTTTTCCGGTTCAGTCCGGGTCTTCTGAAATTCCTGCAGCAACAATTGCGCTGCCTGGTATACTTCCTTCAAATCAAATTGCCCGTAATCATCGGATTGGGCAATATCATGTAATGTCGCCATGGGTAAACCTCCTTGAATAATTGCTTCTATACACATTGTAACGAAGTAGGAGGGAAGGGTCACGCATTGTTGTCGGAATTTTTAGGGAGTAATTGTGTGAGTGCCAGGCACACACACAATTCAACACAAATTGTATTCTGAATATTTAGTTAATAAATGATGTAAAAGCAACTTTCAACTGTTAAAATGAGGGCAAGAAGTGAAACGAAACGAGTGGAGGAGTGATGATTGTGAAGAAGTTCATGGTTCCTTTTATCCTGCTGTTGTCTTTGTTCCTGATCTTGCCTGTTAGTGCTGCAGCTCCTGATTTGCCGGAAGACCATTTATTTTATGAGGAAATTACGTATTTAATGGAGAAAGGAGTAGTCACCGGCTACCCGGATGGTACGGTTCGTCCGGATGCGAAAGTGTCACGTGCCGAAGCGGCTGTGATGATTGCCCGCTTGAAGGGACTGGATGGGACGAAACGGACAACGACGTTTCGTGATGTGCCGGCTGGCCATTATGCCAGCGGTTTTATTGCAGAAGCTGCGGAGGCTGGCTATATCAAGGGATACGAGGATGGCACTTTCCGTCCGAACGCACCAATTATCCGCGGGGATATGGCTTTGATTGTGGAGCGGGTCTTTGATCTTGCTTTCACGTTCAACAATTCGTTCACGGATGTGCCAGGAAATGCTTATTATACGGTAGCCATCAGTAAGATTTTAGCGGCGAATATTACCATCGGTTATCCGGACAATACGTTCCGGCCGCGCCAGGAAGTGACGCGCGGCCAGTATTCCGCCTTTTTGGCACGGGCATTGGAGCCGAGATTCAAAAATGATGCGGTTATTGAAAACTCTTACCAAAAAGACAAAACCAAAGCTTACACGTATCAAATGTCCGACGGGACGACCGCTGTCCACAGATTTGTTGATGTGCCGGACCGCGGTGGACTGAGCTATGGATTTATGTGGACAGTCGAAGTGGCTGGCGATCGTTATGAATACCTGGAGCTCGAAAATCACCAGCTCTTTGCATTCGGCTACCCGTATTCCGAGTACGATGTTGCGCTTGTTTACCCGGTTCGCCTAGGTAAGACTTTTAACACAGGCTTGGGTGATGAAACCATCGTACACACAATTACAGGTGTCAATAAAACCATACAAACACGTTATAAAACATTTACAAATGCGACTGAAGTGACGGTGCAGGACGGATTAAAGTACTACATGGTAGAAGGCTTCTCCACAGTTAAATCAATAAATGCTCAAGGAATAGTAGAAAGTGAGTTAATTAGTGTTGAATAATGGGTATTGAGTGAGAGTGGAGGAGTGTGGACATGAAAAAAACAACTAAACTTATGATGATTGTACTATCCTTATTACTTATTTTTTCGGTCGTGAAACCGGCACAAGCTGCTACGGACCTGCCTAAGAATCATCCATTCTATGAAGAAATTACGTATTTGATGGATAGAGGCGTAGTGACCGGTTATCCAAATGGCGAAATTCGTCCAGATCAGATTGTAACCCGAGCCGAGGCTGCGGTGATGATCGGACGAGTCAAAAATCTAGATAAAAAACAGAAAACAACGCCGTTTAAAGATGTACCGGCCGGGCATTTCGCCAGCGGGTATATTGCAGAAGCAGCTAAAGCCGGTTATCTCAAGGGATACCTGAATGGCACGTACCGGCCGGAAGAACCGGTTTCCCGTGGGGACATGGCTTTGATTATCGAGCGGGTCTTTGACTTGAATTTCATTTACTATCATGACATCAAGGATGTGCCGTACGTTACCTATTATTATGAGGCTATCTGCCGATTAATCGCGGCGAACATTGCCGTCGGCTATCCGGACGGTACATTCCGTCCGAAGCTTGAAGTGACGCGCAGCCAATTCTCAGCGTTCCTGGCGCGAGCGCTGGAACCGGAATTCAAAAACAAAGCATCGATTGCTGACTCCTACAAGCGGGATAAGACGAAAACCTACACGTACTTGAGAAACGCAAGAGGCGAAAGCGTGGACCGATACGTTAAAGTTCCGGGAATTGACGGAGGAGAAGATCAATTTGTCTGGGAAACCCAAATTGGGGAAGAGCGATACCCAGAACAGGAATACGAAACTTATAACGAATTCGCGATCGGCTATCCATATTCATTTAAAAATACCCATCTGGCTTACCCGATTGAAGTCGGAAAATCATTTGTAGCAGGGTATAATCCGGATCCGTTATACTACACCATTACGGGTGTCGATCAAACGGTCGAAACCGAATTCAAAACATTCACCAACGCCGTGGAGATCACCACGGATGATGGCGGAAAGTATTACATGGTAGAAGGTTATGCAGTGGTGAAATGGATTGAAGCAGATGGAACAATTTACTCAGAGTTGAAGAACGTTGAGTAAAGATGGAAGTGTGTTGAATTGTGCCGGTGCCTGGCACCCGCACAATTCAAAGAAAACAGCCAGCTTCGGCAAGAAGTTGGCTGTTTTTATTTTGTATAAGTTAACCATAGAATTAAATTGCGCCCATACCGCCGTCAATGCGGTATTGCACGCCGGTGATAAACGTACTTTCGTCGGACGCCAGGAATACCACCAAGTTGGCGATATCCTCTGACTCACCGTAGCGGCCGAGTGGAATGCTTTTGGCCATGGTGGCTTCATCGACTTCCAAACCGGTTTCAAGCGAACGCATCATGCGTGTGTTGACCGGTGAAGGATGGATGGAATTGACGCGAATATTGTGTGCCGCGTTTTCAACCGCGGCGGCTTTCGTCAAACCGACAACAGCATGTTTTGATGTGATGTATGGGGATACATTCGGCGATCCGCCGAGTCCAGCCACAGATGAAGTATTGATGACGCTGCCAGATTTCTGTTTGATCATGACAGGCAGAACTTTCTGCAGTCCCAGGAATACGCCGCGGACATTGACCGCAATGACTTTATCGAAATCATCGACCTTTTGTTCCGTGATCGGGGCCACTTTGCCT
This sequence comes from Planococcus sp. (in: firmicutes), assembly GCA_030147225.1. Lineage (GTDB taxonomy): Bacteria > Bacillota > Bacilli > Bacillales_A > Planococcaceae > Planococcus. The sequence continues at coordinate 6,627 of JASLAI010000392.1, forward strand.
TCGATGCCTGCATTATTGAAAAAAATATCAATTTTGCCGAACTGTTCCACGGTTTGATCGACATACTTCTGAACGTCTTCTTCTTTGGAAACATCGGCCTGAACCGTTAGCACATTGTCACCCAGCTCTGTTTTGGCTTCCGCCAGTGCATCTTCAAATAAATCGACCAACACAACTGAAGCTCCTTCATCCAAAAACCGCTTCGCGGTAACTTTGCCGATGCCGCCGGCTCCACCTGTAATCACTGCCACTTTGTCCTGTAATCTACCCACCGTACATTCCTCCTAATATTTTTCAGAATTGATAAATAATTAAAGTGATGCAAGTTCTATTCTACTAGCAACTTCTATAAAATCAATTAATTGTGTGTGTGCCAGGCACCCACACAATTCCCACACAATTCCTCAAAAACAAGGCCGGTTAAAGGAAATCCCTTAACCGGCCGCCTTTTATCGTTTTACTGTTCTTTAAGCATCAATTCATAGTGGATATAGTCAAAAAAGTGAGCTTGGCTCAGCATGTCTTCTGTTGCGATGTCTTTGGCTCGCTGGACAACTTCATCGGCCATCGTTTCTTCTTCCATCAGCGACAAGTAAGCATGCAGGTAATAATAGACAGCCAGCGATTCGTAGTCCACTGTGGAATCCTGAGTTTCCCGGTTATAGCGACCGAAAAGTTTGTGTTCGCTGGTCCATTCTTTCTTGATCCAGTTCAAGAACAGGTGAGAGTGCTGGCCTGCTTTTTCTCGGTTCAAGGCAATGAGCAATTGATCGATGAGATGCAC
>JASLAI010000093.1 GCA_030147225.1 Planococcus sp. (in: firmicutes)
GAAATGGAGATGTCGTTTAATTGACGGATTTCTGACAGCGGAGCCAGTATGGCTACGGCATGTTCCCACATCTTCTGTTTCGTTGAAATCATAGTAAATCCCTTATCGGCGTTCAAAACGAGCTCGACATCCCAGCCCTCCGATCTTGGAGAAACGGAAATGTCCTCAATTCGGTCTTTATCCATATTGCTCTTTTTTCCAATCTGTTCGATGATGGCTTCCTGCAAATGGGTTTTCAAGCTTTCCTCTTCCGGCGATCCAGGCTTCAAAAGCCAGCCGCTGACGGCTAGAAAAACGATTGCAGTTACCAGCAGCAATTGCCAGAATGGAGATTTCCAAGGTTTCTTTTTCTGTATTCCAGCCATTGTCATCCCACTCCATTTCGGGTATTCCTGCTCTCAGTACAAAGGGTAGTGTAACTGTCCAAAAAGTTGAATCACTTTACTTTAAGCTATGCCAAAGTGATGGCTTAATCAAGGGGGATTCAAAATGCAAGGAGCAAGCTGCATGAAGTTGTCGACAGATTCCTTTTTTCGAAAGGCTGTGGCGAGCATGCCAAAAACCGTTATACTGAAAAAAGAATGTAAATTTCGTCAGCAGAAGGCAGCGAGTAGTGCGCCGGGGAATGGAGGGACACCATGGTTCAAAATGAAAATCAACAGGCGATGCTGCAGGGATATATCGACTCACCTGAAAAGGTTAAAGCATTGTATCGGCGCACGTTGTGGATTGTCGTGCTGTCACAGATTTTTGGAGGGGCAGGGCTGGCGGCTGGCGTAACTGTCGGTGCCCTTCTGGCACAAGAGATGCTGGGTACGGATCAATTTGCAGGGGTGCCAGTGGCATTGTTTACGCTTGGATCGGCGGCGGCAGCACTCGTCATCGGCCGATTGTCTCAACGATTCAGCCGTAGAGTAGGTTTGGCTTCAGGGTTCCTGACAGGTGGTATCGGTGCGATTGGTGTCGTTGCGGCTGCTTTATCGGACAGCTTGATCTTGTTGTTTGCCTCCTTGCTGATTTACGGAGCAGGAACTGCCACAAATTTGCAGGCACGTTACGCCGGAACAGATTTGGCGAATGTGAAGCAGCGGGGGACGGCAATCAGCATTGCGCTCGTTTCAACGACATTTGGGGCATTTGCAGGACCGAATTTGGTCGGAGTAATGGGCAGGTTTGCAGAATCCATCGGCATTCCAGCGCTAGCAGGACCATTTGTTTTGGCCGCGGCGGCTTATATTCTTGCGGGGTTTGTCTTGTTGATTTTTTTGCGCCCTGATCCCTTGCAGGTATCAAAAGCGATAACCGAGCATCGGCAAGGAACGGAAAAGAATATGCAGGATGAAGAGCAGTTGGACGCTGCCATCAATAAAAAGGGGGTTGTCCTGGGCGCTGTGGTCATGGTTTTGACTCAATTGATCATGTTCGCCATCATGACGATGACACCCATCCATATGGGGCATCATGGCCACGATCTTGGAGCTGTCGGGCTGGTCATTAGCATCCACATAGCGGCAATGTATTTGCCGTCTATTGTTACCGGTATTCTCGTTGACAAATTGGGGCGTATTGTCATGGCGACGGCTTCCGGCGTGACATTCATGGCGGCTGGAATTGTTGCTGCACTGGCACCGAATGATTCCTTGTTCGTATTAATTGTCGCACTTGCTCTGCTGGGGCTTGGTTGGAATTTTGGATTGATCAGCGGAACCACACTCATCGTCGACTCAACTCATCCATCTACACGTGCTAAAACACAAGGTACTGTTGATGTGCTAGTCGCGCTGGCAGGTGCGACAGGCGGTGGATTTTCAGGAATGATCATGGCGCAGACAAGTTATGCCGTGATGTCTTTAGCAGGTGGTTTTCTTGCGCTGGCACTTATTCCAGTTGTTCTTTGGTTTACAAAGAAAAATGGGTGAAAGGAATGAAACTGGGGCCTTTAAATAAAATTCCTTAAAAGGGCTTAGTAGAAGTTCATTATACAGGAAAATGCCCAGTTCAATTATTGAACTGGGCATTTTTTATTATGTCGTTTGTTACGGGTTGGTCGACCAGAGGCCGGCTGATTTCAATAAAACACGCGGATGGAGTTTTAATTGGGCAACCATCATTTCAGCCAAATCTTCTGGCTGCATAACTTTATCAGGATTGCCGTCAGTCAAGTTTTCATTAATCGCCAAGTCAGTGGCAACTGTGCTTGGTGTTAAAGCACTCACACGAATATTGTGCTTTCTGACTTCCAGCATCAACGATTCCGTCAATCCCATGACGCCGAATTTTGAAGCGCTGTAAGCACTTGTTACAGGAGCCCCTTTTTGTCCGGCTGTTGATGAGATATTGATGATATCACCTGATTGGCGTTCGATCATTTGCGGCAATACAGCGCGAGTCACATAGTAAACACCCATTAGGTTGGTGTCGATGATTCCTTTGAATTCTTCAGGCGAAAGCTCAAGGAACTTGCCGAATTTGCCGATGCCCGCATTATTGATCAAAATATCGATCGATCCCAGTTCTGTTTTGATATGATCGACTGCAGCATTAACCGCTTCCGGATTGGCGACATCTGCTACAGCGAAAACAGTCTTCACTCCGTATTGTTCCAGCTCTGCTGCCACTTTTTCAAGATTATCGGCTGTACGACCGACAAGACCTACATTTATGCCTTCTGCTGCAAAAGCGATGGCAGTCGCTCGGCCGATACCTTTTCCGGCTCCTGTGATCAATGCGTTTTTTCCTGTTAATTTCTGCATACGAACATCTCCTTTCAACATGAATCAATTCCAATCATCAGTGTAGCAAATTCTGGCTGAAAAACCTTAATGAAGAACTTGGAAAGAGAGAGTCATGGCTATTTTGTTGTTATTACCGTATAAGAGAACATAAAAAAGACAGCAGAAAGAGTTTCTGCTGTCAGGGAAAATGGTTTAGTCTAAAAATTGTGTATCAGTCAATAAAGCAAAATCCGGCTGTTCTTTCAAGAACTTCAAGTCGAACGATGAATCACCGAATGCCTGGATTTCTTCAGGAGCAAGAGCGGTATCAAAAATCATGTTTTCCCATGCGCCATCTATGATGGAAACTTCGAGCTTCTGGCCAGTGATGTCATCGATTGTGTTGATAGTGATCTCTTTCGCCTGGTCTGGATTTTGTGCAATAAATTCTGTTGCTTCTTTATGTGCATCGACAATGCCTTGAACCATTTCGGGGTTTTCTTCAATCAGTTTGTTTGAAGTGACCAGAACGGAAGCGGGCAAAGTCGTCCCAAATGAAATTTCATCAGGCTCAATGACAACTTTTGCACCTGTGTTTTGTTTCAATACAGAAGCCCAAGGTTCTGGTGCTACTGCCACATCGACTTTTCCTGTAGCGAATAAAGCTTCATATTGAGCAGGATTTCCAGTTTGGTGAAGCATTTCGCCGCCAATCCGGTTTGATGTAATGCCATGTTCTTTCATGAATGTTTCAAATTGAACATCGTGTGTGCACCCGACACGCGGTGTAATAAAAGTCTTGCCGGCAAAATCTTTAACGGATTCAACGCCGCTGCCGTTTCTTGCCATCACGACCGTTCCGCCGGAAGCGCCGCCAGCAACCATCGTAACATCTGCACCATTTGTGTAGTTATTCATTGCAGGACCAGGTCCCACTAAGCCGGCATCGATATCGCCGGTTTTCAAGGCGGTCATAAAGTCCGCACCATCTGCGAAAGTAACATATTCAACTTTCGTGCCGTCTTCCAGGTTCTTTTCATATAATTCCTGGTCTTTTGCGACCATGGCTGGTACATGATCCAAGTTCGGGAAATAGCCGATCGTGACAGAAGATGAATCTTCGCTTGCGTCAGGCGAACCGCAGGCTGCTAAAACACTAACCAAAGCGACAGGTGCGATAAGTGAAAAAATACGTTTCATAAGATGAATTCCTCCGTTATATAAGTTTTTTGCAGTGATTAATTTTATGTCTCTAATCCCCAACGCTTGAGAACATTTTTCTCAATTCGCTGGAAAATCATCAGATCAACAATCGCACCGACGACACCGATGATAATCATTACACCGATGACCAATGACATATTTCCGAAATCGGATGCATAGCGCAGCGTATAGCCGAGTCCGGGACCTGAACTTAGAAGTTCCCCAGCCATCAAAGCCCGCCAGGCAAATGCCCATGCCAGGCGTGCGCCAGTTACAAAATAAGGGACAGAAGCCGGAATGATCACTTTGATGAACAAGTCCAGACCATTCGACCCCATAGTCCGTGCGGCTTTAATGAACAGGGGATCGACGTTTTTGATGCCGGTACGGACATTCAGGATCATGACGAATGTACCTCCGAGGATAACCACGAAAATGATGGAGCCTTCGCCAAGGCCGAACCACATCATAGCCAAAGGCAGCCAAACGATGCTTGGTACACTTTGCAACGCGAGAACTAAGGTTCCAAGAGTTTCATCTGCTGTTTTTG
>JASLAI010000283.1 GCA_030147225.1 Planococcus sp. (in: firmicutes)
CTGATGATATATATGAAAGTTTTAATTATTCGAGAAAGAGGACTAATTTCATAGTTGAAAATGATACTTTGAATTGTTGCAATATTACTTTTTTTCTGACATCATTGAAGGTAATCTGGAGAGAACGCTTTCATTAAAAGGAGGAGGAAGAAAAAATGTATGCGACACTTGGCAAAATCTTTGATCAGACGGTGAGCAGGTATCCGGACAAAGAAGCGCTAGTTGATATGAGAAGGGAGACAAGATGGACCTATTTGCAATGGAGTGATGAAGTTCACCGTTTAGCAAATGCACTGACGGAAGCGGGAGTCAGCAGAGGAGATCGTGTTTCAAGTTTTTTATTCAATAACAGTGAGTTGCCTACTGCATTGTTTGCCTGTGCAAAAATCGGTGCTATTTTTAACCCTATCAACTTCCGTTTGAAGCCTGAAGAGTTGGCATATATATTAAATGATGCAAGCCCTGAAGTCGTTTTGTTTGAAGAGGCTTTAAGGGAAACGGTTGAAGGCGTTGCGGCACAGTTTCCAAGTATTCAATTCTGGTATATTGATGAAAAAGTTCCAAATTACGCTGTCAGTTACCGCGAAAAGGTTAACGAGGCACCTGCTACAGATCCATGCGTGAAAGTTGATGAAATGGATACGTATGCCATCATGTATACAAGTGGAACAACTGGCAGGCCAAAGGGGGTCATTCATCGTCATCGGGACATGGCTGAACAAAGTCTGACATGTATTGCGATGCTGAAATATACAAAAAATGATGTCGGCTTAGTAATTGCGCCGATGTTTCACTGTGCAGAATTACATTGCTGTATTATTCCGCGTGTTCAGGCGGGGGCATCGAGCATTATTATGCACCAATTTAACCCTCAGGCAGCTGTGGACACAGTCGAAAAAGAAAAGGTTACAGTCATGTTTGCTGTACCGACCATGTGGAGTATGATGGCTGATCTGGAAGGGGCAAATTTGAAAGTCAAAACCTTGCAGCGAGGATTATATGGAGCGGCTCCAATGGCGCCTGTTCTGGTCAAGCGTGTTAAAGAAGTGTTGGGAATCGATTTGATTCAAGCTTACGGCCAAACAGAAATGGGACCGGCTATTACATTTTTGTCTGAGGATGAGCAGTTGACCAAAGCAGGGTCTGCCGGCAAACCTGCCTTTAATCATGAAATCCGAATCGTCCAGCCTAACGAAAAAGGTCCTTCAGAACCGGATGAACGATTAGCGGCATTCGAAGTTGGTGAAATCATTGTTCGTGGACCCAGCATGATGGCGGGCTATTTCCATCGCCCACAGGCAACAGCCCGCGTATTGTATAAAGATTGGTACCATACCAGTGATTTGGGGTATCTGGATGAAGATGGCTATTTGTTTGTAGCAGACCGTGTTGATGATATGATCATCAGCGGCGGTGAGAATATTTATCCGCGTGAAGTGGAAGATGTTTTGCACGAGCATGAACTGGTCCAAGATGTTGCGGTTCTTGGAATTCCTGATGAAAAATGGGGGGAGGCGGTTATGGCATTTGTTGTTGTTAAAGATTCTGCGCTGACCGAAGAGCAGTTGGAGCAGTTCTGCATCAATAATGACAAGCTGGCCCGCTTCAAACGGCCAAGAGCCTATCGTTTTGTCGATGAGCTTCCCCGTAATGCCAGCGGGAAGATACAAAAATTTCTATTGCGTGAACTTTATGCGAAAAGCAATGTATAAGAAAATTTCCCTCAGCCGACTATAAGCAAGGGCTGAGGGTTTTTAAAATGGAAAAGGAGAATGTCATTATGCAAATGAAACCGGTGGAAGAAACGATAGCGGGTGTATTGGGAATTGAGTTTGGCGATATCACCCCTGATAAAGTAACAGCGACCATGCCTGTACATGCAGCAACTCATCAGCCTTTCGGTCAACTCCATGGAGGAGCATCTGTTGTGCTGGCAGAGTCGGTGGCTAGTGTAGGGACCTGGCATTTGATCGATCAGGAAACAGAGATTGCTGTCGGCTTAGAGATCAACGCCAATCACTTGCGCGGCAAGCAAGAAGGTATAGTGACAGCAATCGGCACGCCATTACATAAAGGAAGAACAACAATGGTTTGGGATATTAAAATTGTTGATGAAGAAGAAAAGCTTATTTGTATTTCGAGATGTACAGTAGCAATTGTCAAAAAGAAAAAGCAATAAAAGTGAATGAAAAAACGCCTCCTGTTTTAAGTGCCCAAACAGGAGGCGTTTTTGTGTGTGCTGCGTTTTGTGTTTTCGAATCACTTACAGACCGTTTAAATATAGGGGCGCATCACCGATTTGTTATTTTGATTAACCCTAAAAAAATGCTGCAGTATAAAAAAAGCAAACGTATGAAAGTTCATAAAAGGGAAATTGTATTCAGTTTTATTCGTTGCCATGCGGGAATATGAAAAATAATAGAAGATAAGGAGGGATTACGATGGCAAGAGACAAAAATTTAGAGGAATTGAAGCAAAAGCAGTTGGAAAAAGAACAAAGAGAACTGGAAAACGATATGGAAATGACGGATAGCGGACGGATCCCGGATATCGAAGACGATACAGAGAATACAGAAGACCAAGAGAAATAATAACAGCTAAGTGAATTTCCCGCATTTCGGTTTCGACCGGGATGCGGGTTTTTCATGGAGAGGCATGTTACTATAGACACTATGAAAAAGCAAAGAGAGAGTGGTTTATATGTTTAACTCCTTAACAGAATTAATGGAAGGAAGAGACCTGAAAGACAAGCGTTCGATTTCTTGGAATCAGATTTGCCAGGAAGAGCGGTTATCCGAACGATTTATCAAAGAAAACCTGGATCAAGTAAATTGGAAATTGGTTTCGAGTCATCAAGATTTGTCGGAAGGCTTTATTCGAAAATACAGAAACCGTTTGTTTTGGGCTGATATTATAAAAACGCAAAAGCTCTCCGAAACCTTTATTGAAAAGTATGCAGATGAAAAAAAGTGGCGTCCGGTTGCTTCAGAAGAGCTCAGTAAAAAACAGCAAAAGATACTTGAAAAAGAAGGCAAACCATTCGATCTAACGGAATATTGGAGGATTGTTTCGACGAAGCAGCAGTTGGCCAACTCTAAGAGCTTGTCTCCAGCATTTATCGAAAAGCACCAGGACAAATTAGATTGGACAGAGTTGTCACGCCATCAACATTTGCCGATGCCGATGATTCATCGTCATGCCCGCCAAGTGGACTGGACATTGGTGACGCGCCATCAGGTTTTATCTGAACGTTTTATTGAAAAATACAGCAACGACGTTGAATGGGAAACGATTACGTTTCACCAGTCTTTGTCTGAACGCTTTATTAATCGCCATCAAGCAAAAATGAGCTTTATTTC
>JASLAI010000356.1 GCA_030147225.1 Planococcus sp. (in: firmicutes)
ACCGAACTTTGCGTAAATCCGGCTTGTGTTGGCATCTTTGGATGCTTTCTTCTCTTTAATGTTATTCCATTTGCGTCCCATTAAATTTCCTTCTCTCTATAAATTCTCATTTTCTATGAAGTTCACTATTTACTATTATAGTACATTTTTTTCTGATGTAACGTATTTTACAGTCAAAAACCGCAGTTTCTATCTGATCAAATACTTTGAATTCGAGATTAATTAGGAGTAGAGTTGAGCTATAAAGAAAATAATAACTTTTTAGGAGGAATTTATAATGACAGAAAATAAAGTCTTGATCATCACGGGCGGCGCCAGCGGAATTGGGCGTCATGCTTCTTACCAATTAGCAAAAGAAGGTTATTCCATTGTGGTTGCCGACTTCAATGAAGACGGCGCTAATGAAACCGTGTCTCAAATTGAATCCGAAGGCGGAAAAGCAGCCTCATTTAAAGTAGATGTTTCAAAAGCTGAGCAAGTCGAAGCAATGGTCGATTTCGCAGTTGAGAAATTTGGCTCTTTGAATGGCATTTTCAATAATGCAGGCATTGGTCTTGTAAAGCCTTTACTTGAAATGGATCCTGCTTCCTACCATAAAGTAATCGATGTCGATCAGCACAGTGTCTATTACGGAATCTACTACGGCGCGAAGAAAATGGTGGAACTCGGCACAACCGGCACAATCGTCAACACTGCGTCAATTTATGGATCTATGGCTGCGAAAGGAAGCTTTAATTACAATGCGGCAAAAGCAGCTGTCGTCATGATGTCAAAATCAGGAGCGCTTGAGCTTGCTGAACATGGCATTCGTGTAGTCGGCGTCGCTCCTGGATTTATTGATACGCCTATTCTTGGAGAGGATCTCGAAACGAAAAAAGCACTTTCGGCTCTGCATATGCACAATGAGCTGATCCAGCCTGAAAAAGTGGCTAATGTCGTCAAGTTCCTGTTCTCTGAAGAAGCGGCAGCCATCAACGGCTCCACCGTCGCAGTTGATGATGGGTTCCTAAGTTTCAAGTAACTCTTATTTTAAATTATTTTATAATAAAAACGCAGCCCCTTGCAGGCTGCGTTTTTATTATACTTTATCCGTCCGGTGATATTCAGAAATTTGAATGACCCGAACGTCTCTTGTGTTGAGCTCATGATAGATTCCACGGCTATCATGAAACGAAATATATTGATCGCGCTCACTTTGTATCAGCTTTTCCGCTTTTTCCTGTGACTCGACGTGGATGAAACGGCGAATATAATGCTCTTGATCGAAAAAATAGGTCACTTTAAATTCTTTCATCATAATCCACTCCTTATGATTGATAGGGGGCTTTTTGATGGAAATAATTTGGCTTAACTAAGTTGTTCTTATAAGGCTTATGAAAAATATGAGTCGTGGCCGGAGACATCGGCGGAATCAGCCATGCCCAGTTACCAGTGACGTCACGCCCTTCTTGTTCTTCTTTTTTCTCAAAATTTTTGAATTGCTTGGCGGCTGTATGGTGGTCGACAATGGTCACACCCGCTTCCTGGAAAGATTCCAAAACGGCGATGTTCAATTCAACTAAAGCTTTGTCCTTCCATAAAGAACGGTTCGACTGTGTATTCAATTTCATAAGTTCTGCCACAGCGGGCAGGAAATTATATCGGTTTTCGTCCGCCAGATTTCTTGCGCCGATTTCGGTACCCATATACCAGCCATTGAAAGGGGCCATTTTGTATTCGATTCCGCCGATTTCCAGCCGCATATCTGAAATAATAGGAATCCCATACCATTTGATGCCCAGCTGTGAAAATTCCGGTATTTCCGGATGGCCAATTTTGACTTCGGTAATCGATTGATGAGGGATTTCTTTCAGAACAGGCTTTTCTCCCGGCAATTGGATCACCAATGGCAACACATCAAAAGCCGTGCCTGCCCCCTGCCATCCAAGTCCCTGGCAATGTTTCGTGAATTCCACTGAACTTGAATCACCGATAACGCCGTCAGAAGTTTCGTACCCTGCATAACGAATCAACTGATGGTTCCATAAGCGCATGGAGTCTTCATTTTTCTGCGCTGCCCGGAACACCGTAATGGCTGGCCGGATTTTCCCTTGATTTGAAGCAAAATCGATATGCTGGATCAGCGCATCAAATATGCCATCTGCCGTCGTTTGATGGCGCTCGTCAAACACTGAGAGAGAGTTCCAGAACAATCGGCCAATGCAGCGGTTATTGTTTCGCCAGGCCATGCGTGCTCCATGTTCCAATTCTTCATAACTGTGAGTATAAGTTCCTGTCTGTTCGATTTCCGATTCGATGTCAAGCAGCCTTCCAGCTTTCTGCTGATCACTCTTTCCCAATTCATCGTAGCAAATTTCTATATAATCAGTGGCTTCTTCAAATAAAAGCATGGTCGAATTGCTTATTGTCATTGTTTTCACTCCTTGCCCATATCATATCACCTGCTCCTTGTTCTTTTCAGTGACAGAACTCCGAACTCCCTATGTTTTTATCCCTTTTTCCAGTACACTTAAGCAAAGTAATAATATTGTCAGGAGGAACTCAAACCGATGGTCAAAGCGATTTTTTTCGATTTAGATGATACTTTGTTGTGGGATAAAAAAAGTGTTGAAAAAGCGTTCCAGGAAACGTGCCAATTGGCTGAAGAATTAACCGGCCAAGATTGTTCAGGTTTGGAAGAAGCAGTAAGAGCTGCAGCAACTGAGCTTTACGCAGGATACGATACATATGAGTTCACTAAAATGATTGGCATCAATCCCTTTGAAGGACTTTGGGGGAACTTCGATGATGAAGGAACCGATTTTCAGCAAATGAAAACCATTGTTCCAGCATATCGAAAAGAATCCTGGACAGCCGGTTTGAAAAAAATCGGCATTGAAAACAGTTCCAAAATTGGTGGTCAGCTTGCTGAATATTTCCCTGAAGCCCGTAAAAGAAATCCTATTCTTTACGAAGAAAGCCTAAAGGTGTTGGAAGACTTAAAAGGACATTATCAACTGCTGCTTTTGACCAATGGTTCCCCGAGCCTGCAGCAGACCAAACTTGAAATCACACCGGAAATCGCTCCTTTTTTTGATCACATTATCATATCTGGTGCTTTTGGAAGAGGCAAACCGGATCCGAGCATCTTCCATCATGCTTTATCGAAATTCGGTTTTTCTGCAGATGAGGTGTTGATGGTTGGAGACAATTTGATGACAGATATCATCGGGGCCGAAAAAGCGGGGATCCATTCGGTGTGGGTCAATCGGGAAGAGAAAGCCCCTCATGAATCCATCATTCCCACATACGAAATCCAGCATTTAGAGGAATTGCTTCAGCTGCTGGAACAAATTTAGAAAAGAGGTCCTCATGGCGAGGACCTCTTTTTTGTCGTCTATAGATTGATGGGCGTAACTCCCTCAATTTCATCCAGTTTAGTTAATTGCTCCAGACTGCTGGTTTCGGCTGGTTTATCGATGGACAGCATCATGATCGCGTCTCCACCTATATTCGAGCGTCCCACCTGCATGGTGGCAATGTTGACATTCTCCTGACCGAGCAAAGTTCCGACACGTCCGATAACACCTGGGCGGTCATTGTGGCGAACATACAGCAAATGCCCTTCTGGCACTACATCCACTAAATAATCATCCACTTTGACGATACGTGCGCCTTGTCCATTTAATAAGGTGCCGGCTGCTTTTCGTGTCCCTTTTGCCGTTTTCACTTCTACCGTGATCAGGCTTGTAAACCCTTTGGATTCTGTAGTCTTTTGCTCGTTTACGACGATCCCTTTTTGATTGGCGATATACATGGCATTAACGTCGTTGACATGTTTGCCAAGATGGCGCTTCAGCATGCCTTTCAACATATTGCGCGTCAACGGTCCGACTTCCATATTGGCTAAATCGCCAGCATAGCGGACGTTGACTTCCTCTGCAGCTGCGCCGGTCAAGTCTGTTAAAAAGGCGCCTAACCGCTCTGACAAATCAAAGTAAGGTTCAATTTTCTTCATGATTTCTTTTGGTACAGATGGCAGATTTACTGAGTTGCGGACAGTTCCCGTCGTGAAGTAGCTGACTACGTCCATACTGACATCCACAGCTACGCTTTCCTGAGCTTCAAAGGTGCTCGCGCCCAAATGAGGCGTTGCAATGATTTCCGGCAAATCCAGCAAGCGAAAATCAACCATCGGTTCCTGTTCAAAAACATCCAGCGCCGCTCCTGCCACTTTTCCTGATTTCACTGCATCGAACAATGCGTTTTCATCAATGATGCCGCCGCGTGCACAATTGACGATTTGTACGCCATCTTTCATAATTTCAAACGCCTCTTTATTGATCAGGTGCTTGGTTTCTTTCAATAATGGCGTATGGACAGTAACAAAATCCGCCACTTTCAGCACATCTGCTACCGACCCAAAATCCACGCCTAGTTTTTCCGCTTTTTCAGCAGTCAGGAAAGGGTCATAGGCAATGACGTTCATCCGCTGTCCTTTTGCACGTGCCGCTACTTCTTGGCCGATCCGGCCAAATCCGACTACTCCAAGCGTTTTGTTTTTCAACTCGACGCCTACATAGGACTTGCGATCCCATTTTTGATTGCGCAAAGCATGGAACGCTTGAGGGATTTTGCGGGCCATTGACATTAACATAGCCATCGTGTGTTCAGCGGCCGAGTTGGTATTGCCGTCTGGTGCATTGACTACGATAATGCCATGCTCTGTAGCAGCTGCCAAATCAATGTTATCGACTCCGACACCTGCACGTCCGATAATCTTCAAATTTGATGCTTTTTCAATCAATTCCCGAGTCACTTGCGTCTGGCTTCGGACCAGCAACGCGTCGAATCCGTCAATCCGTTCACCTAATTGTTCCGGTGTTAAATTGGTTTCCATCACAATATTTACGCCATTTGCCTGACGAAGGGGGTAGATCCCTTCTTCGCTGAGTGGATCACTGATCAAAACATGAAAAGTCATTTAGTTCCCTTCCCTTCTGTTAAATATACTTGCTGTGCAGCGGCTATCCCTTTACCCAGCTCGATGTCTTTTCCTACTTTCACCAAACCGATTTCCATCGCTGCGATTGTCTGAAGCACATCTGCCGGCGAGCAATAGCCCATATGGCCGATACGGAATATCTTTTTCGCCAGATGCTGTTGGCCGCCGGCTACTTCTAAAGCAAATTCTTTTTTCATTACTTTGCGGAATTCTTCCGAGTCAAAATCATCCGGTTTTACTGCCGTGACTGTCGGCGATGCATCTTTGTCGGAAGTCAGCAACGGAATGCCCAAGGCTTTAAAAGCAGCACGGGTCATATTCATCATCATGCGGTGTCTTGCATACACTTCTTCCAGCCCTTCTTCTTCCAGCAATTCAAGCACTTGCTGCAAGCCGAATAAAATCGATAATGCCGGGGTGAAAGGTGTCGTATCTTTTAATATATTGTCTCGGTGCTTTTTAAGATCCAAGTAAAAACGCGGCTGCGGATTAGCTTCGATTTTCTTCCAAGCACGGTCGCTCGCAGCAATAAATGAAAGTCCGGCCGGCAACATAAAGGCTTTTTGTGAACCAGTGACCACTACATCGATCCCCCATTTATCCATCTCGGTTTCTGTACCGGCTACACAAGACACGCCGTCGACAATGACCAAGGCTTCAGATACTTCTTTTACAGCGGCTGCCAATTCTTTGATTGGATTCAGTACGCCAGTAGAAGTTTCGCAGAATGTCGAGAAGACCACTTTGATTTCTGGATGCTCCAAAAGGAAATTTTTTACCGCTTCCGGATCAACTGCCAATCCCCATTCCACTTCAAAGACATGGGTTTGAATATCATATGCTTTACAAATTTTCGCAAACCGATCTCCGAATGCGCCTGTTACGAGAACGAGAACTTCTTCTCCAGGAGCAACTGTATTAACTACGGCGGTTTCCAGTCCTGCAGTTCCGCTGCCTGTAAGAATCACGACTTCCTGCTTGGTTCCAAAAACCCGTTTCAATTTCGGTCTGATGTCGCTGATCATTTCAGATGTACTTTGGCCACGGTGGCCGATCATCGGTTGTGCCATTGCGCGTTGCACGCTTGGCGGAATTGGAGTTGGTCCTGGGATTCGTAAAATTTGTTGGTCTGTCAGCATAATAGATTTCATTCCCCTCTCGATTTCCCCGCTTTTGCAGGCAGTGATTGTATAAAGACGACAAAAAAGACTCTTCGCCCTTACATAAAGATGCAAGGGGCGAAGAGTCTTCCATTTCGCGGTACCACCCTAATTCACTGTCAGTAAACTGACAGTCTCATTGGTTCACATGCGTAACGGACATGAAACGGATGGACCTACTGGGTTGTTCAATCCATCTATTCAGGAGTGCTGCAAAATGCCGAAACCACTGATTCTCACCAACCATCAGCTCTCTTGAGATTTCTTTGCACAAAGCGTATCTCCATCAACATAGTTAATCTGTATATTTGAATTGACTCCATCATATACAGCTTAAAATCCATTGTCAATATATAAAAAATATTTAGATTTATTGCAACCGTTTCCAACTTTTCAAAACCCAGAAGCCGTATAGCTCTAAGAAAAGTAAAAAAATTTTTCAATATTTAATTTTGGAAATCAATTTGTTCCTATTTTCAGAAAAGAATGTTTTTTTGTTATACTGGTAATGAATTTATTCCAAAGGAGGAACTGATATGGCAATCGACTCTGCAGTCAGCGGCTACTTATCGAGCAATAGGAACCGCTTTGAATCCATCAGTAAATACGTTTGGGAACATCCCGAAACACGCTACCAAGAATTTGAGTCAGCTTCTTTTTTAGCTGATGAACTTGAAAAAGAAGGATTTACCGTTGAACGGGGAGTTGGCGGCATTGAAACAGCATTTGTCGCATCCTTCAGCGAAGGAAAGCCTATCATCGGGTTTTTGGGTGAATTTGATGCCTTATCTGGACTCAGTCAAAAAGCCAATTCAACCGAACAAGAACCCTTGGAGCCGGGCGGGATTGGCCATGGCTGCGGGCACAACCTGCTCGGTACGGGCTCTCTGGCTGCGGCATATGCCGTTAAAGCTTATCTCACTGAAAACAATATGAGCGGAACGGTGAAATTTTACGGGTGTCCTGCCGAGGAAGGCGGTTCCGGAAAAACCTTCATGGTTCGTGAAGGAGTTTTTGACGGCTTGGATGTTGCGTTAACCTGGCACCCGTCTTCTGCGAATGCCATCATGAGTTTATCCAGTCTTGCCAACTACCAGGTATATTTCCGATTCAAAGGCATTGCTTCGCATGCAGCAAATTCACCACATTTAGGACGCAGTGCATTGGATGCAGTGGAGTTGATGAATGTCGGTGTCAATTACTTGCGTGAGCATGTTGTACAGGAAGCACGAATGCATTACGCCATCACTAACAGCGGCGGATTTTCACCGAACGTTGTACAGTCTGAAGCGGAAGTGCTGTATCTGATCCGCGCTCCTAAAGTCGCACAAGTAGATGAAATCTATAAACGTGTCTGCAAAATCGCGGAAGGTGCTGCATTGATGACTGAAACCACTATGACAATTGTTTTTGATAAAGCGTGTTCCAATTATGAACCCAACCGAACACTGGAAACGATTCTGAACAATAAATTACACGAAGCAGGGGCAATCAGTCCCACAGGCGAAGAAAAGGAATTCGCTGCCAGCATTTGGCAAACTTTGTCTGAAGGCGAACAAAATAATTTTCTTGCTGTTATCAAAAGTTTTGGCTACAGCGGTGACGGCAGTGAGTTCAAAGGCAAATACCTTTCGGAGACCATTTCCGATTATGTCCCATCCGATGAAGTCATGGCCGGTTCCACGGACGTTTCAGACGTTAGCTGGGTGGTTCCAACCGCTCAATTGACTACTGCCACTTCAGCACTTGGAACAGCTCTTCATACTTGGCAAATGGTCACGCAAGGCATTAGCTCGTTTGCCCACAGCGGCATGCTGCTGTCTTCTGAAGCGATGGCGAATACTGCCATCCATTTGTTCAATAACCCTGAAGATCTTCAGGCAATCAAAGATGAACATGAACAGAAGCGGACAAAAGAACCGTATACTTGTCCCATCCCAGAAGGCGTCAAGCCCTCAGCTGTAAAATAAACAGAAGGATATAAAGCATTAAAAAAGACGGCAGAAAAAATTCTGTCGTCTTTTCTGATTGACCTCAATAGGAGTGTGGCATCTTCAGGACATTCTGTCCAAGATAAG
>JASLAI010000089.1 GCA_030147225.1 Planococcus sp. (in: firmicutes)
GCCCTGTGATGTCTCAGCAACCGCCCTGATATTCAGGACAAGGTGCTACTTCCAGTAGGCGAACAAGCCTAGAAGATAAGAAGAATGCATTTCCTTAATGGAGCTTTCTTCTTCTTGAAGAAAGCTCCATTTTTATTTTTAAAACCAAAAACAGAAAGTAGGAATTTAAAATGACAAACCTAACTACAGAAACAACAAAAGCGGTCAAAAAAGCACCATTTAAAGCAGATCACGTAGGAAGTTTACTTCGTCCGGAAAGCATCCACCAAGCTAGAAAAGATTTTAAAGAAGGCAAAATAACCGCAGAGCAATTAAGAGAAGTCGAAACAACCGAAATTAAGCACATCGTCGACAAACAAATTGAAGTCGGCTTGAAAGCTGTGACAGACGGTGAATTCCGCCGAACGTTCTGGCACACCGATTTCATGGTAGATTTTAATGGCTTTGAAGGATACACACCTGAAAAGGGCTATCAATTCAAACACGTAGAAACAGAAGCCTATAATGTTCGCAATATCGGAAAAATCTCTTTTAATGAAAACCATCCCTTTATTAATGATTTCATCGAATTTAAGGAAATTGTCGGCGGCCGTGCCATTCCAAAACTGACGATTCCAAGCCCGAATCAGTTTTTCAATCAGGGCATCCGTGATGAAAGCCTTTATCCAGATCTTGAAGAGTATGCAAATGAAATCATCCAGGCATACCGTGATGCTTTTAAAGCTTTCTACGATGCAGGAGCACGCTATATCCAGATTGATGATGTCTATATCGCTGGCCTGTCATCACCGGACATCCCGTTTAACGACGGAAAATATACTAGAGACTACCTGATTGACCTGGCACTTCGCGTCACCAATGCGGTTCTGGAAGACCAACCGGAAGATCTTGCCGTAACGACTCACTTATGCCGCGGCAATTATCAATCCGACTGGGCATTTGAAGGCAGCTACGCGCTGATTGCACCAACGCTTTTCGCTAAAGAAAAAGTCGATGGCTTCTTCCTTGAATACGACGATGACCGCTCAGGCAGCTTCCAGCCGCTGGAACACATTCCTGCAGGCGGACCGAAAGTTGTACTCGGCGTCTTCACTTCAAAAAACGGCGAGCTAGAAGACAAAGAATTCATCAAAGCACGCGTAGCTGAAGCGGCTCAATACGTGCCCCTTGAACAGCTTTGTATCAGCCCGCAATGCGGATTTGCGTCCACTCATCATGGCAATATACTGACTGAACAGCAACAATGGGATAAATTGCGGTACATCGTCGAAGTTTCTGAAGAAATCTTCGGAGAATAAGTAAAAAAAGCAAGGCGGACTCTATTGAGTCGCCTTGCTTTTTGTTTGCAGCTAAAAGGTGGCCGCATCTTAACTGGCCCCTTCCTTCACGTTGTTAATTTGGATAAAGATTTACTTCACTGGTAAAATTGCTTTGGAAGAAATGAGCCCCTTTTCCACGAGCTCCTCCCAAAAAGCAGCGGGAATGTTTGCTTTTAATGCTTGCAGGTCTTCCTTTATACGGTCAGGCCTACTTGAACCTGTCACCACTGCTTTTACTGCAGGGTGAGCTGTCGAAAACTGTAATGCAGCATCTTTCAGGTTTACACCATGATTGTTTGCTACATCAGTAAATCGTTTGACTCTTTTTTTAATTTCGGGCTTGATTTCCTGGTAATCGAAGTAGTCTCCGCCTAACAATGCTCCCGAGTTAAATGCTCCACCAATTACGAGTCCGCCATCGCTTTCCTGTGCAAGCGGCATCATCCGCTCAAGTGCTCGCTCATGCTGAAGCAGCGTATATTGTGTAGCAGACAAGCTCAAGTCTGGATGAACTTCCTCAAGTTCAAGCGCTACTTCGATCGGGGTGGTCGTATTGACTCCAAGTCCCCAAGCTTTTATTACGCCCTCATCTCTAAGGCGATCCAATACTTTAAACGCGCCTTTGCGTGCCTCGTCGAACTTCGCAATCCACTCATCTCCGAGAAAGTCCGGTGAGATATCGTGTACATAGACCATATCCAATCGATCTGTTTTCAGACGCTTCAAACTGTCTTCAATCGATTTAAGTGTTCCATCCTCAGTATAATCTGTCAGGATCTTATTCTTGCGGCCGTATTCGAATAGCCCTTCTTTTTCTTCCTCTTCGTCCAGTACGATCCTTCCGACTTTTGAACTTAGCAGGTATTCGTCACGTTTATAGGAAGACAATATTTCACCGAGTCTCATCTCAGCTAAACCAGCTCCGTAAAAAGGAGCTGTATCAAAATAACGGATTCCTTCATCCCATGCAGACTGAATCGTCTTCATCGCTTCTTCTTCCGGAACCTCTCGGAACATATTGCCGAGAGGTGCTGTACCTAGACCTAGCTTGTTTTTGATCGTCAGTTCATGTTTCATCAACAAACACCTCTTTAAGATAATTGAATTAGTTAAAATCCATACAAGTATCTACCCGCTTTGAATTTGTATAAACGAAAGGAGTGCAAGCAAGCGATAGATACCTTTATATTTGCCCGCATAAAAAAGCCCGAAATCTCATATCAACACTGAGAAATCGGGCTTTCACGCTGTAGATTATATGTATGGAGAAATATCTGTTCGAAACTCTTCCTCTACTTTTATTATACTCCTAATCCCAGTTTTTTTATAGACTACTCTTTCCCAAATTCCTGTCCTATACTGTTACAGATGACGATACTAACCGAGGAGGCAGATCTGTTATGAACGATAAAAAAAACGTATTAGATCAAGGTCCATTCTTTCATGGAACAAAAGCAGAATTGAAGATTGGCGATGCGTTGGAGCCTCAACACCTGTCCAATTATCAGGACAAAAAATCCAAGTATATTTATTTCACAGCCACTTTGGAAGCTGCCAAATGGGGTGCTGAATTAGCAGCTTCTCAAGCAAAAGAGAGAATATATATTGTAGAACCATTAGGTGATTTTGAAAACGATCCAAATTTAACCGATAAAAGATTTCCAGGAAACCCAACCCGCTCCTACAGATCCAAATCACCGCTAAAAATCATCGCTGAATTAGGAACCTGGGAGAGACATTCGGACGAAGAAATCAATCATATGCTTTCATCTTTAAAAAGTTTGCGTGAACAAGGAAAGGCAATTATCTTAGATTGAAATCTTTATGATTGCCTGCACTTCTATTTTGATATGAAAATGCCCCCTTCGAAACAGATCTTAGCGAAGGGGGCATTTTTCATTAAACACGATACAAAACGATTTAGTTTGGCAGGAACTGTCGCTGGTGCGACAAGCGGTCTTCTCTTCTCATATGGGGCAGTGATTGTGTACCGCTGGGTGGATAATACACTGATGTCATACCTGTATTTTGATTTACTGGAAACCACAGCAGTAGTTCTTGGGACCCTGGTATTCGCGTTAATCGGAAACAGAGTCAGTAAAAAGAAGCTGCGGTAAGTGGACAGCTGCAAGGTGCGTTGTATTTTTTAGGTGCAGATTATCCTCTTAAGTCGAACAGCTAAAACTGAAAAAAAAAAAAAAAAAACGCTACTTGAAACAAGCATTTTTTACTGTTCC
>JASLAI010000124.1 GCA_030147225.1 Planococcus sp. (in: firmicutes)
ATCAGAAGTAGACTGATTATCCATAATCAATGTATCACATTCGATGTTTGAACGAGCGCCATCCGCTTTACGTCCGAAATGCACGATTCCACGGTATGAAACTTTACCGCCTTGTTTCGAGATTGACTTCGAAACAATTGATGAAGATGTATTCGGAGCCAAGTGAATCATTTTCGCGCCCGCATCCTGGTGCTGTCCTTTACCAGCGATGGCAATCGACAAGGTCATGCCGCGTGCGCCTTCACCTTTCAAGTAGACAGCTGGGTACTTCATTGTCAATTTAGAACCGATGTTGCCATCAATCCATTCCATTGTTCCGTTTGCATCAACAAATGCACGCTTCGTTACAAGGTTAAAGACGTTGTTTGCCCAGTTTTGGATCGTTGTATAACGGCAATAAGCATCTTTCTTCACGATGATTTCAACAACAGCAGAGTGAAGTGAATTTGTCGTGTAAACAGGAGCTGTACAGCCTTCTACGTAGTGAACGCTTGCGCCTTCATCAACAATGATTAAGGTACGCTCAAACTGACCCATGTTTTCTGAGTTGATACGGAAATAAGCTTGCAACGGAGATTCTACTTTGATGCCTTTAGGCACGTAGATGAAAGATCCGCCAGACCATACTGCCGTGTTCAACGCAGCAAATTTATTGTCTGCGGCCGGAATTACCGACTGCCAGTATTCTTTGAAAAGATCTTCGTTTTCACGAAGCGCAGCACCAGTATCCTTAAAGACGATACCCATGTCTTCCAATTCGACTTTCATATTGTGATAGACAACTTCAGATTCATATTGGGCAGAAACACCAGCCAAATATTTTTGCTCTGCTTCTGGAATTCCCAATTTATCAAAAGTACGTTTGATTTCTTCAGGAACTTCATCCCATGAAGTCTGGCTTGCTTCAGATGGTTTTACGTAATACGTAATTTCATCGAAGTTCAATGAAGCTAAATCGCCGCCCCATTGTGGCATCGGCATTGAATAGAACAACTTCAACGCTTTCAGACGGGATTTCAACATCCATTCCGGTTCATCTTTGATTTTCGAGATTTCTCTTACAATGTCTTCAGTAAGTCCACGTTTAGATCTAAAAACTGAAACATCCTTGTCATGGAACCCATATTTATAATCACCGATTTCTGGCATTTTTTTCGCCATCGTCGTTCCTCCGTTCTTTGTTACGATTTTTCTTCATTTTGCACGCCTTTTTCCATGGCTTTCCATGCTAAAGTCGCACATTTGATACGGGCCGGAAACTGAGAGACGCCTTGCAATGCTTCAATATCACCAAGATCAATTGAATCATCGTACTCTTTGCCTAGCATCATATCAGAAAAGATGCCGGAAAGCTTTAATGCCGTATCAATTTCCTGTCCTTTGACAGCCTGCGTCATCATGGAAGCAGAAGCCATTGAAATCGAACATCCTTCACCGTCAAACTTCGCATCTTTGACAATGCCGTCTTCGACCTGCAAAGTCAATTGGATGCGATCTCCACAGGTCGGATTGTTCATATCGATAGTGACGCTATTGTCTTCAATCGTCACTTTATTACGGGGCGTTTTATAATGATCCATAATAACTTGTCGATATAATTGATCTAAATTATTAGAAGCCATCGCTAAAATACTCCTTTGTCGAACGCAGACCTTCTACTAAGCGGTCAACATCTGACTCACTATTATATAAGTAGAAGCTCGCGCGTGCTGTGGCTGTAACTTCCAGCCATTTCATTAGAGGCTGCGCACAATGATGCCCCGCACGAACTTCAATGCCGCTCATATCAAGGACAGTTGCAACATCATGCGGATGAACATCATTCAAATTGAAAGTGACAATGCCAGCCCGTTGCTGTGGATCTGCTGGCCCGTATATTTCCAGACCTTCAATCGTGCTCATTTTTTCCATTGCATAAGCAGCCATTTGATGTTCATGCTTTTCAATTTCATTTAAGCCGATTTCGTTTAGGAAATCAATTGCTGCGCCCAATCCGACCGCACCTGCAATAATTGGTGTACCGCCTTCAAACTTCCAAGGCAGCTCTTTCCATGTCGAATCATATAAACCGACGAAGTCAATCATTTCCCCGCCAAATTCCACAGGTTCCATATTGTTCAATAAGTCCTTCTTGCCGTATAAAACGCCGATCCCAGTAGGTCCACACATCTTATGGCCAGAAAATGCAAAGAAATCACAGTCGAGCTGTTGAACATCTATTTTTAGATGAGGTGCCGCTTGGGCTCCATCGACCACCATGACCGCTCCATTTTCATGCGCTATCTGTGCAACTTCTTTTACTGGATTCATTGTTCCAAGAACATTCGAGACATAAACCATGGAAACAATTTTTGTACGTTCAGTCACGGCCGCACGAACTTGTTCCAAAGAAATGGTACCGTCTTTTTCAAGTTCTACGTATTTTAAAATGGCTCCACGTTCTTTCGCCAACTGCTGCCATGGAATGATATTGGAATGATGCTCCATATAGGTAATGACGATTTCATCGCCTTCGTCTACATTGGCTCTGCCATAACTTTGTGCAATAAGATTAATGGCAGTTGTCGTTCCCCGCAGGAAAATAATTTCTTCCATAGAACTAGCGTTGATGAAGTTTCGGACTTTTTCACGTGCGCCTTCATACTTTTCAGTGGCACGGTTACCGAGCGTGTGAACGCCGCGGTGTACATTGGCATTATCCAGTTCATAATAATCTTTCAATGCCTCAATGACTTGAACCGGCTTTTGAGATGTAGCTGCACTATCCAAATAAACCAGTGGATGACCATTTATTTCTTGATTGAGTATCGGAAAATAGCTTTTTATCTCTTGGTTGATCATTAGCGGACTTTCCTTTCGATAACCTCCGTCAATTGCTTTTTAACGCCTTCGATTGGCAGCACGCGAACAACTGGTGCCAAGAAACCGTGAATAACAAGACGTTCAGCTTCCTGTTTTGTAATACCGCGGCTCATCAAATAATACAATTGCAGCGGATCTACGCGTCCGACTGAAGCGGCATGTCCAGCAGTTACATCATCTTCATCAATCAGAAGAATCGGGTTTGCGTCTCCGCGGGCTTTTTCGCTTAACATCAGTACACGTGATTCCTGTTCAGCATTGGCTTTTGTTGCACCATGTTCGATTTTTCCGATGCCATTGAAAATAGCGGATGCTGCCTCTTTCATAACGCCATGAGTCAAAATCTGGCCTTCTGAATTTTTGCCCCAATGTCTAACATTTGTTGTAAAGTTCTGTTTTTGGGTACCTCTTCCAACTACAACCGTTTTTGTATCGCCTGTTGAATTGTCGCCGATCAAGTAAGTCGTGTTTTCAGAAATAGTATCGCTGTCGTTCATCATGCCAAGCGCCCATTCAATCGTGGCATCGCGTTTTGCGACTCCGCGGCGGTTGATATAAGCAGTAAATCCTTCAGCCAATACATCTACCGCACCGTAAGTGATTTTTGCATTGTCTTCTGCAATGACTTCAGAAACAATGTTCGCCAATCCGTTCGCGTGTGGAACAGTTGAGATATAAGTCTCAACATAAGTCACTTGGCTGCTTGTATCTGCTACCACCAACACATGGTTGAACAGTGAAGCATCTTCGTTGTCGTGAATGAATACCACTTGGACAGGTTCTTCAATTACGACATTTTTCGGGACATAAAGAAATACTCCGCCGTTTAATAATGCTGCATGAAGTGATGTCAATTTATGCTCTTCGGCTTTTACTGCCTCGTTCATAAAGTATTTACCAACAAGATCCGCATGGTCACGAATTGCTGTAAAGATATCTGTCAAGATAACTCCTTGTGCTTTCAGCTCTTCAGGCAACGCTAAATATGCTGGTGTATTATTATGCTGGATATATAGATTTTTTTGTTCCAAGTCAACAAGAGACTGAACTTCCTCAGGTAGCTCCGTAAGTGAAGAGTAAGTTGAACTCTCTGTTGAATGAACCGGAAATTTTGTAAAGTTCCAGGCAGTAATTTTTGTTTTATCAGGTTTTGGCAGCGGCAATGCTTCTACAGCTGCAAGCGCCTGAACGCGTAAGTTTGTAAACTCTTCAGGTTCTGATCTAGAAGCCGAGAAGGCACGTACGTCCTGCTCGGTTATTGTTAAACTTGTTTCAACCGTCACGTTAGTTGCCCCTTCCACTTAAGCTTGTTGTCCTACAGTCTCGTCTTCAATACCAAGTTCCACTTTGATCCAGTCATAGCCCTCAGCTTCAAGTTTATGAGAAAGTTCTTCTCCACCTGATTTGACTACGCGTCCCTGCATCATTACATGAACATGGTCAGGAGTAATATAGTTTAACAGACGCTGATAGTGAGTAATGATCAAGCAGCCGAAGTTTTCGCTTCTCATTTGGTTGATGCCATCTGAAACGACTTTCAATGCATCGATATCCAAACCGGAGTCGATTTCATCCAAAATAGCGATTTTCGGTTTGATCATCATCAATTGAAGAATTTCATTGCGTTTCTTTTCTCCGCCTGAAAAACCTTCGTTCAAGTAGCGTTGTGCCATGTCCTGTTCCATATCAAGTACTTCCATTTTGCTGTCCAATTCACGGATGAACTTCATCAATGAAATCTCGTTGCCTTCTTCACGACGTGCATTCATAGCCGAACGCATGAAGTCAGCATTGGTTACTCCTGAAATTTCGCTCGGATATTGCATACCAAGGAAAAGTCCTGCACGTGCACGTTCGTCAACTTCCATTTCCAATACGTCTTCGCCGTCCAAAGTGATGGATCCTTGCGTAATTTCGTATTTTGGATGACCCATGATAGCAGATGCTAAAGTCGATTTACCAGTACCGTTAGGTCCCATAATTGCATGTATTTCACCTGTATTAATTGTTAAGTCTACACCTTTTAAAATCTCTTTGTCTTCGATTTTAACGTGTAAATCTTTAATGACCAAAGTTGACATGTAAATACCTCCATAAAGTTAATGTTGAATGGCAAACCATTCTTAATTAGTATCATTCTAATCTTAACTTATATTCACCCTACTGGCAAATCATTAAACTGCCTTAAAAGCTAAGGCAAAACATTTTAAAATACTGGATTTCTTACATATTTACAAAAGCTCTACATGATAACTGTCATGCTTTTATATTTTCAATAAAAGACAGCTAATTGAGAAACTGTATCAATAAAAAAACCAGCATCCAAGGATGCTGGTTCCGTCTGTTATATGATTTAGTCTCGATGAATCTGCCGTTCGATCTGGCTGGCTACTTTTTGGCCTAGCTGATAATCCTGTTCACGGCGCTGTTCAACTTCAAGAATCTTTTCAGGGTCATTTTGATATTCGTCAATTCCGAAACCATGTGCATTTCTAAATGCCTGTTCCATTTTCTCTGTCTTGTCAATTCCTTGCGAATCGATAATGAACCATTCCTTTCAATCTTGGGGTTTTTAAGATTACATTTAATATTATACCCCACCTAAATGTAAATAAACATACAAATAGTCTAATTAATCTGAAAATAGAACTATTGACTTATACTTAGAAAAGAAAAAACCTCTGACAAATTCTTGTCAGAGGTTGCTTGAT
Organism: Planococcus sp. (in: firmicutes); assembly: GCA_030147225.1. Lineage (GTDB taxonomy): Bacteria > Bacillota > Bacilli > Bacillales_A > Planococcaceae > Planococcus. Next base: position 5,574 of record JASLAI010000124.1, read on the forward strand.
TTATTGTGAAACTTCGTTGTAAATGCTCGATGCTGCCAAATCCTGCTCAACAAGCAATTCGTTCAATTTCGCATCTGCTTCCCCGAATTTTTCATTAGCTGCTTCAAAAGATGCATCTTTAGATAATTCTTCCACTTTCATTTCATATGATTCACGCATTGCGGCAAACGCTTCTTCAATCTTTTCTTGCTGATCTTCTAATGCTGCTGGAATTTCAATATTTTCGACCGTGTTCGCTGCCTCTTCAGCAGAAGCAATAGCTGCATCCTTCATCGTCTGCAACTCTTCGCCTTCTGGCAAGATATCATCCGCCTGATCCATCTCAAATGCATTTAAGTCTGTATCAACTGCATTGATAGAGTTCGGAATAGACATGTAAAATTTCATCAATTCCTGCTTCACGTTCTTGCTCTCTTCAGAACTTTCAGCGCCAGCAGTTGTCTCAGTTGCTTTCGTTGCTTCTTCTTCTCCACAAGCAGTTAATAAGACTGCCGCCGATAAACCAATCGCCCATAATTTCTTCATTGTATTTCCCCCTATTGTATAATATCTTGGCTATAATAGCACAAAAATTACCAATAGAATAGACCTTTTGAAATAGTCGCAATTGGTCGAATCGATTCATTTTTCCAAACTTTTACGCCCATTGGTAAACCGATCCACAATATGCGCTAAAGCACCGTCACCAGTGACGTTTGCTGCAGTACCAAAGCTATCTTGAGCCATATACAGTGCAATCATTAATGCAACCATTGTTGCATCGAAATTGAGCATGACTTCAAGCAATCCGATAGCTGCCATAACCGCTCCTCCTGGAACTCCGGGAGCTGCAATCATAGTAACGCCAAGCATCAGAATAAAAGGAAAGAAGCTGGCAAATGTAGGGGTTCCGCCTGTCAGCAAGACAACGCCGATGGCTCAAGAGACTAAAGTTATTGTGCTTCCAGACAAATGAATAGTCGCAAACAATGGAAC